>CAZLRL010000079.1:0-9320 GCA_964561645.1 uncultured Desulfobacterales bacterium | reverse complement strand
CCATCCGGGAAGGCGGCCGCACTGTCGGCGCCGGCGTGGTCAGCGATATTATTGAATAATCCCCGGGTCAACGGGTAAAATATTATGAGGGATATTATTACATTAGCCTGCGGTACGTGCAAACGCCGCAATTATACGACAACCAAAAACAAGCGGCGGACGCCCGACAGGCTCACGCTCAAAAAGTACTGCCCACACTGCCGGAGCCATACCCCGCACCGAGAGACCAAATAAATAGAGTTAGGCCAGTAGCTCGAACGGCTAGAGCACCGGTCTCCAAAACCGGGGGATGGGGGTTCGAATCCCTCCTGGCCTGCCAGGTTAAAGCACCGGAGATGTGCCAGTAGGAGGTCTCTTCGCAAAAAGCCGCCTGCCAAGCCCGCGCATTCCTGTGGAAATCCATGACGTCCACGTGGTCGCTGGAGTAACCAGGGGAAGGGCTGATTGCGGCCTTTTTTTGGTTTCAGACATCAGAGCGGGCCTAGCAAGGGCCAAAGAGCGCCAAAGACGGGACTGATGAAAAAACAAAAGGTCAAACCCAAGGGCCAGGGGAAAAATACCGGAGCCAACACCAGCCGGGGACAGGTAGTCAAGCTGAAATCCGCCAAGTCCAAGCCCTCCGCGGCTTCCAAACTGCCGTCGGTAACCGGCTGGTGGCGCACCGCCACCCAGTTTGTGGCCGAGGCCTGGCAGGAACTGAAAAAAGTTACCTGGCCGGGACGGAGAGAAACCCTGGGCACCACCCTGGTGGTCCTCATCCTGGTCGTGGTCATCTCGGCCTATCTGGGGTTGGTGGACATGGGCCTTTCCGCCCTGGTGAAAAAGGTCATGAGATAAAATGAACGACGGCGCGCTGTCCCCGAAGTGGTATATCATCCACACCTACTCCGGATTTGAGCAGAAGGTCAAAAACGCCATTATGGAGCGGGCCAAGGCTCAGGGGCTGGAGCACCTGATCAGCGAGGTGCTGGTGCCCACGGAAATGGTGGAGGAAATGGTCAAGGGCGAGCGCCGCCTCTCGGCCCGGAAGTTCTACCCGGGTTACGTGCTGGTGCGCATGGAGCTCACCGACGAGTCCTGGCATCTGGTGAAAGATACTCCCAAGGTCACCGGTTTTGTGGGCAGCAAAACCGAGCCTGTGGCCATTCCCGACGAAGAGGCCCAAAAGATCATCAACCAGATGCAGGAAGGCATTGCCAAGCCCAAGCCCAAAATCCAGTTCGAGATCGGGGATAAAGTCCAGGTCACGGACGGGCCCTTCACCAATTTTACCGGCTCCGTGGACGAGGTCCGGGCCGACAAGGGCAAGGTCAAGGTGATGATCAGTGTTTTTGGAAGGCCGACGCCGGTCGAACTAGAGTTTACGCAGTTGGAGAAGATTTAGTTATAGGCTGTAAGCTATAAGCTTTTAAAAAGAAAAGATTTTTGATTTGCGGGATTTTCGAAAACAAAAAGTTTGGGAAAAAAGTCATTCTCTGACCCTGGAAATTTAGAAAGTTACAGAAAAGTTTCCCAGGGAAGAGATATACGGGTTGACCAGCCAGTTACGACGGTCTTGCTCTTCCATTCCAGCCAATATTGCTGAGGGCTGCGGCAAAGACGGTGATGCTGATTTCGCCCGATATCTTCAGATTGCCAGGGGATCAGCCAGCGAACTGGAATATCATTTGTTGCTGGCCAAAGATTTAGGATTTCTTAAAGTAAATGAGCCTCAACAATTAAGCCAAGAAGCGAATGAATCAAAACAGATGCTCACCAATTTCATCAAAAAGCTGAGAGCTTGAAGCCTAAAGCTTAAGGCTTAAAGCTTAAAGCCCAAAGCCAGGAGCAGATAAATGGCCAAAAAGGTAATCGCCCAGATAAAATTGCAGCTTCCTGCGGGGCAGGCCAACCCGTCGCCCCCGGTGGGTCCGGCCCTGGGCCAGCACGGGGTCAATATCATGGAGTTTTGCAAGAGCTACAACGCCCGCACCTCCGCGCAGGAAGGCACCATCATTCCGGTCTTGATCACGGTTTACGGCGACCGTTCCTTTTCCTTTGTCACCAAAACACCGCCGGCCTCGGTGCTGATCAAGCAGGCGGCCCAGGTGGCCAGCGGCGCCAAAGAGGCCAAACGGGAAAAGGTGGGGAGCATTACCAATGAGCAACTGGCGGAAATCGCCCGCCAGAAAATGCCGGATTTGAACACCACGGACCTGGACATGGCCATGCGCAGTATTGAGGGCACGGCCCGCAGCATGGGCATCGACATCGTGGATTGAGGGAGAAAATGGCCAAGCAGGGAAAAAGATTCAGGCAGGTGGCGGAAAAAATCGAAAGGGGACAGCGCTATCTCTTTCAGGATGCGGTGGACCTGGCCCTGGACACCGCCAGTGCCAAGTTTGACGAGACCTTGGAAGCCGCGGTCCAACTGGGGGTCAACCCCCGGCACGCGGATCAGATGGTCCGGGGCGCGGTGGTCCTGCCCCATGGTTTGGGGAAGACCGTACGGGTCCTGGTGTTTGCCAAAGGCGAAAAGGAACAGGAAGCCCGGGACGCGGGCGCCGACTTTGTGGGCGCCGAGGATTTGATCCAGCGCATCCAGGGCGGCTGGCTGGATTTCGATAAAGCGGTGGCCACCCCGGATCTCATGGGTCAGGTGGGCAAAATCGGCAAAATTTTAGGCCCCCGGGGTTTGATGCCCAATGTCAAGGTGGGCACGGTTACCTTTGATGTGGCCAAAGCGGTGAATGAACTCAAAGGCGGCAAGGTGGATTTCCGGGTGGACCGGGCCGGGGTGGTGCACGCACCCATGGGCAAGGTATCCTTCGGCCCCGAGAAGCTGCTGGTGAATCTGGCGGCCTTTATGGACCAGTTGGTGCGCCTCAAACCCACCACCAGTAAAGGCACCTACATGAAAGGCATTCACCTGTCCACCACCATGGGTCCCGGCATCGCGGTGGACACCACGGACGTCAAGAACCTGGTACGGCTGCTGTCATAAAGGAGGCCCGGATGCTCAAGCCGCAGATAGAAAAGAAGGCCAAGATTGTCGAGGACATTCAGGACCGGGTAAGCAAGGCCCAGATCGGCATCCTGGCGGATTTCACCGGCCTCAAGGTAGAGTCCATGACTCAGTTGCGCCGCCAGGTGAAGGAGGCGGGGGGCGAACTCAGGGTGACCAAGAATACCCTGCTCAAGCGAGCCGCGGGGGAAGGCAACCTGATTGAGCCCATCCGGGAGGACCTGACCGGGCCTAACGCCCTGGTGCTGGGCTACGAAGACCCGGTGGAACTGGCCAAAATTTTGATTAAATTCGCCCAGGATAGGCCGCTCCTCAAGATCAAGGGCGGAGTCATGGGCGGACAGCCCCTCACCACCCAGGAGGTGGAGGCCCTCTCCAAGCTGCCGGCCCGGGAGGTGCTGCTGGCCCAATTCCTCAGCGTCCTCCAGGCCCCGGCCCAGGGGCTGGTGACCGTGTTGAGCGGGGTGATCCGCAACTTCCTGAACGTGCTGGTGGCCATCCGGGACCAGAAGGGCGAGGAGGCCCCGGCCGCCGCGGTGGCAAGCCCCGAGGCGGAGACCCCGGCGGCCGCGGCTGAAAGCGCTGAGGCCGAAGCTCCGGCCGCCGCGGCTGAGAGCCCTGAGGAGGTCCCGGCGGTTGAGGCTGAAAGTGCTGGCGGCGAGGCTCCGGCGGCAGAAGGCGCAACCGAAAGCCAAACCGGCGAGGGAGAGAAACCTTTGCCAGCGGCTGAAACCAGCAGGGAGATGAAACCGGAGGCAGCAACTGAAACCAGTAGAGAGAAGACGCCGATTGAAGCAGCCGAAAGCAGCGAAGGGGAAGCTCCGGCAACAGAGGCTGAAAGAACTAAGGGGGATCCCCAAACGGAAGAAGGCTGAAAAATGCGAATTGTCACCCTGAGCGCCGCGCAGGGTCTAGATTCTTCGGTCGCCTTCGGCTCCCTCAGAATGACAGGGAAAAATGATGTTACCTGATCCAAAGGACCCTACTTTCATCCCTTGGATTTGAAACCGAAATAAACGCATTGTATTTCAGGAACCACGCTTACCCGGGAACTTCGGGAAGCTGAAAGAATATCCGGACTAACCGCATTGGCGGCCGGTTGACCGCGCAAAGCAAGGAGGAAACGAAATGTCTATCTCACGTCAGGAGCTCATCGACACCCTGGCCAACATGACGGTGTTGGAGCTCTCGGAACTCATCAAGGAGCTGGAAGAAAAATTCGGCGTCTCGGCCGCGGCTCCGGTAGCGATGGCCGCCGCCGCGGCCCCCACCGCAGCAGCCGCGCCGGTAGAGGAAGAAAAAACCGAGTTCGACGCGGTCCTGACCGTTTGTGGACCCAACAAGATTCAGGTCATCAAGGAAGTGCGGGCCATCACCAGCCTGGGCCTCAAGGAGGCCAAAGAGGCGGTGGAGAACCTGCCCACCACCCTTAAGGAAGCCGTCTCCAAAGCGGAAGCGGAAGAGATCAAGAAGAAGATGGAAGAACAGGGCGCCACAGTCGAAATCAAATAGCAGGACAATTCAAGGTCTTGCGAGGAGTATCCATGGCGAAGTTGCTCTCGCCTACGTCGCTGTACCGCCGAAATTTCGGCAAGATTGAGCGGGTAGTGGACATCTCGAACCTGATCGAGATGCAACAGGAATCGTATTCCCGATTTCTACAAAAGGATATGCCCCTGGAGGAACGCCAGGCCTACGGGCTCCAGGGGGTATTCACAAGTGTGTTTCCCATCTGGGACTTCAGCCGCACCTGCTGCTTGCAGTTTGTGGACTATTCCCTGGGCGACCCCAAGTACGATGTGGACGAATGTCTGCAGCGGGGGATGACCTATGAAGTCCCCATGAAGATTCGGGTGCGACTCGAGGTCTTTGAGCCCGATTCCCAGGGCCAGATCATCCGGGACATCAAGCAGCAGGAGATCTATTTCGGCACCCTGCCCCTGATGACCGAGAACGGCACCTTTATCGTCAACGGCACCGAACGGGTGGTGGTCAGCCAATTGCACCGCTCTCCGGGCCTGTTCATCGATCACGACCGGGCCAAGATCCACTCCAGCGGCAAGATCATCTACTCGGCCCGGCTCATTCCCCTGAGGGGCTCCTGGATCGACTTCGAATTCGACCCCAAAGACATTTTGTATGTCCGCATCGACCGACGGCGCAAATTTCCCGCCACCATCCTCCTCAAGGCTTTGGGCTATACCACTGAAGAGCTCCTGAACGAATTCTACACCACGGAAAAGGTTTACCTGGAAGGGGAGGACATCCGCCGCAAAATGCTCCCCGAAATGCTCCGGGACAAGACCCTGTCCACGGACATTGTGGATCCGAAAACCGGGGAAGTCCTGGTGCGCAAGATGCGCCGGGTGACGCCCACGGCCATCCAGCGCCTGGTCAAGGCCGGTGTGGAGACCATTCCGGCCACCATGGACGACCTGGTGGGCAAGGTAGCGGCCCACGACATCCTGGACCCCGAAAACGGCGAGACCCTGGTGAGCTGCAACGAAACTCTCACCCAGGACAAGATCGAAGAGCTCCAGGAGCGGGGCATCAAAGAGCTGGACCTGCTCTACATCGACAACGTGCGGGTCAGTGGCAGCCTCCAGAAGACCCTGGTGGCGGATAAGCTCGATAACCGGGACACCATGATGCAGGATGGCATCATGGAGATCTACCGGCGCCTTAGACCCAGCAACCGCCCCAACGTGGAAGTGGCCACCAGTTTTTTTGAGAATCTGTTCTTCAACAAAGAATTCTATGATCTGTCGCCTGTAGGCCGGTTCAAACTGGACCTGAAGCTCAGGCCCACCTTCCTGGACGGATTGACTGCGGAGCAGCTGCGGGCCCGGTTGCACGAAACCACCCTGACCAGAGAAGACATTCTCCTGGCCGTCAAAGAGCTCATCACCCAGAAAGACCGGGAAGGCGCGGTGGATGACATCGACCATCTGGGAAACCGCCGCATCCGCTCGGTGGGGGAACTCCTGGAAAACCAGTTCCGGGTGGGCCTGGTGCGCATGGAGCGGGCCATCAAGGAGCGCATGGCCATCCAGGACCTGGATACCCTGATGCCCCATGACCTGATTAACGCCAAACCGGTGCAGGCGGTGATCAAGGAGTTTTTCGGCACCAGTCAGCTTTCCCAGTTCATGGACCAGACCAACCCCTTGTCGGAGATCACCCACAAACGGCGGCTCTCTGCGCTGGGGCCCGGGGGTCTGACCCGGGAGCGGGCCGGCTTCGAAGTGCGGGACGTGCACCCCACCCACTACGGCCGCATCTGCCCCATTGAGACGCCGGAAGGTCCCAACATCGGCCTGATCGTCTCCCTGTCCACTTACGCCCGGGTCAATGCATTCGGTTTCATCGAAACCCCTTACCGGGTGGTGGAAAAGAAAAAATCGGGGAACAAAATGGAGCCCCGGGTTACCCGGGAGGTGCGGTATCTGTCGGCCCTGGACGAAGAGGACATGGTCATCGGCCAGGCCAACGCCCTGATCGACGAAAAGGGGCGGTTCGTGGAGGAGTTGGTGGAGGCCCGCATGGGCGGCCAGTACGTCATGGTCAGCCCCGACAAGATCGACTATCTGGACGTCTCCCCCAGCCAGTTGGTGAGCGTGGCCGCTTCCCTGATCCCCTTTCTGGAGCACGACGACGCCAACCGGGCCCTCATGGGCTCCAACATGCAGCGCCAGGCGGTGCCCCTGTTGACCAGCAGCACGCCCCTGATCGGCACCGGCATGGAAGGCGTGGTGGCCCGGGATTCCGGGGTCACCGTCATCGCCCGCCGCCGGGGGCTGGTGGAAGACGTGGATTCCACCCGGGTGGTCATCCGGGCCACGGACGGCAACGGCGGCGGCGATTCGCCGGTGGATATCTACAAGCTCACCAAGTTCCAGCGCACCAACCAGAATACCTGCTATAACCAGCGGCCCATCGTGCGCAAGGGCGACCTGGTGGAAAAAGGCCAGGTGATCGCGGACGGTCCGGCCACGGAAATGGGGCAGCTGGCCCTGGGCAAAAACGTCATGGTGGCCTTCATGCCCTGGGGCGGCTACAACTTTGAGGACTCCATTCTGGTGAGCGAGCGGCTGGTGAAAGAAGACGTTTTCACCTCCATCCACATCGAAGAATTCGAGGTCATGGCCCGGGACACCAAGCTGGGCAAAGAAGAAATCACCCGGGACATTCCCAACGTGGGCGAAGAGGCCTTAAAAGACCAGGACGACAGCGGCATCATCCGCATCGGCGCCGAGGTCCGCCCCGGCGACATCCTGGTGGGCAAGATCACCCCGAAAGGGGAAACCCAGCTCACCCCGGAGGAAAAGCTTCTGCGGGCCATCTTCGGGGAGAAGGCCGGGGACGTCAAAGATACCTCCCTGCGCGTGCCGCCGGGCATCGAAGGGGTGGTCATCGACGCCCGGGTATTTTCCCGCAAAGGCGTGGAGAAGGACGACCGCAGCCGCTCCATCGAAGATGAAGCGGTGGCCAAGCTGCAAAAAGACCAGGCCGACGAAATTACCATTATTACCCAGAGTTACCGCCAGCGGCTGGCTGACCTGGTGGCGGGCAAAAAACTGGCCGAAAACATCGAAGACGAGCGCCAGGGCACGGTCATCCTGGAAAAAGACCAGGAGGTCCCGCCGGAGCTGGTAAAACGCCAGCCCCTGGAGTTCTGGCGGCATGTGACCTTTGCCGAGGCGGGGCTGGAAGACCAGGTGGACAAGCTCCTGGACAACTACCAGGAACAGCTGGAACTGGTTAACATTGTCTTTGAAGCCAAGCTTTCCCGGCTGCGCAAGGTGGACGAACTGCCTCCCGGGGTCATCAAAAAGGTCAAAGTCTTCGTGGCCATGAAGCGCAAGCTGGCCGTGGGCGACAAGATGGCCGGCCGCCACGGCAATAAAGGCGTGGTCTCCCGCATCATGCCCGAAGAAGACATGCCCTATTTCGAGGACGGCACCCCGGTGGACATCGTGCTCAATCCCCTCGGGGTTCCCTCCCGCATGAACGTGGGACAGGTCATGGAAACCCACCTGGGGTGGGCCTCCTACGCGCTGGGCCGTCAAGTCGCCGAGATGTTGGACCGTTATTACGACCCGGAGGCCATCAAGGCGCGGTTGATCCGCTTCTTGAAGGACCAGGGCCTGGCGGTGGAGCTGGAAGGACTGACTATCGACGAACTCCGGGAAATCTGGCAAAAGCATTACCAGTACGGGGTCCACATCGCCACCCCGGTGTTCGACGGTGCCACCGAAGAAGAAGTGCGGGCCTGTCTGGAGGAGACCGGGCTGCCCCTCGGCGGCCAGGCCATCCTGCACGACGGCCGCACCGGCGAGCGCTTCGACCGCCAGGTCACGGTGGGCATGATGTACATGATGAAGCTGCACCATCTGGTGGCGGACAAGATCCACGCCCGCGCCACGGGCCCTTACAGCCTGATCACCCAACAGCCGCTCGGTGGCAAGGCCCGCAACGGCGGCCAGCGCTTCGGCGAGATGGAGGTCTGGGCCCTACAGGCCTACGGCGCAGCCAACACCCTGCAAGAATTTCTGACGGTCAAGTCCGACGACGTGGCTGGCCGCACCCGCATATATGAAAAGATCTTCAAGGGCGAATACGACCTGGAAGCAGGTCTGCCCGAGTCCTTCAATGTCCTGGTCCGGGAACTGAAGAGCCTGGCCCTGAACGTGGAGCTGGTCAAGGCCGATAAGGCCCGGGACAAGGAAAAAGAATAGGCTTTAAGCCATAAGCTGTAAGCAGTAAGCCAAAAACGGAAAACCTCTTGCCAATATGTGTATGTTGTCATTCTGAGGAAGCGAAGGACCTGAAGAATCTCATAGCTAGCTGTAAATACGAATCCTTCACTTCACTCAGGATGCCTCGAAAAAACTTTTGCAAGAGCTTCAAAAAACAAAACCCGAAGCAAAAAGGATAAAGCCAAAGCTTAAAGCTTAAAGCCCAGAGCCAAAAGCTTGAAGACTACGGCCCCAAGCTTCTTAGCGGTACCATAGAAGGAAAAAAGTTTATGGAGAAATCCAGAGACGTAAAGTTGGAAGACCTGAACAGCCTGTTTGCCCGCCCGGAGGACCCCCTCAACATCAAGGCGGTGCGGCTGGCCCTGGCCTCGCCGGAAATGGTGCGGTCCTGGTCTCACGGGGAAGTGAAAAAACCGGAGACCATCAATTATCGCACCTTCAAACCGGAGCGCGACGGGCTGTTCTGCGCCAAAATATTCGGTCCTGCCAAGGACTACGAGTGCAACTGTGGTAAATACAAGCGCATGAAGCACCGGGGCATCACCTGCGAAAAATGC
>CAZLRL010000078.1:0-9322 GCA_964561645.1 uncultured Desulfobacterales bacterium | reverse complement strand
TGACGGCAACAGTAGAAAGGATTCCACTATGACTTTTCGTTTAATTCAAAACTAACCATTTCTATAACGGAACCCTAGCGAATCATTTTATGAGTCCATAAACCTTCTGATAAAGAGCAGGTATACGATTTCTTATGCGTTTAAGGTATTGGTCGATGGTGACCCAAGCACTTGGGCTGATATCTCCTCAAAACTGCTGGAGATTAAGCGCTCATTGTCGGGTTATTGCTTGACGTGAGGGGACATCTGGGATAAACATATCTTGAAATGGGTGGATGAATCCACTCTCAGCAGTCAAGAACTCTAAAAAAAACAATTGCATATATAAAAAGCCATGAAGGTTTTACGGGCTTGAAGTCCCGGACTGCATGGCTTTTTTTTATGGGGGCAAGCCTTGGATTCTCTGACCAAAACACTGTTGCAGGTTTCCTTGGGGGGCAGCGCCTGGGTGCTCGTGCTTCTTTTGGGATTGAGCGTGGCCTCCCTAGCCATCATGCTTGAGCGCGGCCGGATTTTCTGGCTCCACCGCTTTGCCGAGGACAGCTTTGTGGCCCAGCTGCAACCCCTGCTCGGGGAGGGAAACTGGTCCCAGGCCGTTCATCTGTGTAAAGATAGCCGGGCCCTGGAGGCCCAGGTGCTCCTGGCCGGTCTGCAACAGGTCCTCCAGGGAAGGGAGGCGGCGCAGGAGGCCATGGAGGGCGAGCGCATCCGCATCGGCCTGTTCCTGGAAAAACACCTGAGCTTCCTGGGCACCCTGGGAGCCAACGCCCCCTTTATCGGCCTGTTCGGCACCGTTTTAGGCATCATACATGCCTTCAAAGACCTGGCCTTGACCGAAGGCGGCGGCGGGCCAGCAGTCATGGCGGGCATCGCCGAAGCCCTGGTAGCCACTGCGGTGGGGCTGCTGGTGGCCATCCCTGCGGTGGTGATGTACAACCTTTTCCACCGCCGCCTGCATGTGGTTCTGGAACGCTCCCGGCGTCTGTCCCAGCTTCTCCTCACCCACATGACCTTAGTCGAGGGTGCCAAAGATATGGGGATTTCACCTCAGCAGGCAGGAGGCAGAGCATGAAAGGACTCAACCACGGTCCAATTACGGACATCAACATGACGCCCTTTGTGGACATCGTCCTGGTCATCCTGATTATCTTTTTGCTGACCGCCACTGTGATGCTGCCCCGCACTTTCTCCATTGCCCTTCCCAAGGCCAGCCAGGCTGATAAACTGGAAAGCGTGCCGGTGATCGTCAGCATCGACCGGGAGGGGAACATAGCCATTAACGGCACCAGGCTGAGCCAGGACAGCGACTTTGATAAAATGTTCCTGAGCCAGAAACAGGGGAAAGAAACTCTGGCCATCATTGCCGCGGATCAAGATACCCGGCACGGCCGGCTCATCGAGGTCATCGATCGCCTGAAAGGCTTGCAGGTCACCCGCATCGGCATTGAGGTGGATCAGAACTAACTATGGAAAAAAGCTTTCAGGAAGAAACAATTTCAGGGTCCAAAGCTGTCTGGCTGTGGGCCATCCTGGGCTCGCTGGCGATCCACTGTTTCCTTATGGCAGTTGCCCTCTCCTGGAAAGTTCCCCTGCCGCCCAAAGCCAAACGAGTGGTGCCGGTGGAACCCATCACCCTGACCAAGGTTCGTCCGGGGCCCTACGGAGGGGGTGGAGGGTCGCCGGCGCCGGCAACTCAAACCTTACCCCCTTCACCTCAGCCGGTCCAGCCCACCAAACCCAAAGTATCGCCCCGGGCTAAATCAAAACCCGTAGTTAAAAAGCCGGTGAAAAAACCTGAAAGTATCGAATTGCCGGAGCAGTTGCCACCGCCTCCGGCCCTGTCCATACCCAAACCGGCTCTGTCTGTCAAGTCACCGGCACCCGGCGGGGCCACCGCCGGTCTGGGGCGGCCCGGCGGTTCCGGAACCGGCGGCAGCGGCAGCGGCCGGGGTGGAGGAAGCGGGAGCGGCTCGGGAATTGGACGAGGCCCGGGCTCGGGGGCCGGGTCCCTTCTCCAGGGCTACCTTCGGGAAATCCGCCGGTTGCTGGAGCGGCACAAAGAGTACCCCCCCGTGGCCCAGCGCATGAACATGCAAGGCATCTCGGTGCTGCGGTTCACCATTGCCGGGGACGGCCGTATTAAATCTACTCATCTTAGTCGCTCATCGGGAAACAAGCTCCTGGATAAGGCGGCCCAGGAAACCGTGAGCAAGGTAGGCCGGTTTCCACCTTTGCCGGCCGCCTTGGGACGGGAGAAGCTCACCGTTGAGATACCCCTGGCTTTCCGACTGACGGATTGAGGGGTGGACAAAACTATTTAATTTAGGCGAAAAGCTACCTCCGAACCAGCGGCGTTTTTCGGAGGGGCCCGAGGGAAGTCACTCTCCCGGAGTAAAGGAGGGTCCGGTCAGGCAGCGGCCCACGATGACCAGGCCCCACCATTTTTCTGTTTCGGGGGAGGTCTTGGCCAGGATATCACTCAGGGTGCCCTTGATGACCTTCTCTTTTTCCTGGTGGCCGGCGTAATAAACCACCGCCACGGGAAGATCGGCGGGATAGAATTTCTTAAGGCTGTTCACCAGGTTTTCAAAGTTTCTAAGGCCCATGTAGAAAACCAGGGTGCCCTCGTACCGGGAGAGGTCCTGCGCCAGATTATCGGGTTCCCCCTGGCCGAAAAAGGAGTCTGGGGAGGTCAGCAGCACAAAACGGGCCTGAGCGCCGGTGCCGGCCCGTTTCAGGGCCGCCATGGCGGCGGAGATGGAACCTAATCCAGGGGTGACCTCCACCTGGTCTTCCGGGAAGCCGTCCAGGAGCCAGAAAGCCCGGCTGTAAACGGTGGGGTCTCCCCCGGTGAGAAGAGCCACGTTTTTCCCCTGGGCCAACAGCGCCTGCATTTCTTTGACAAACTCATCCCGCTGGCGGGTTTTTTCCGCCATCAGGGCCCGGCGCGCCTCGGACTTCAGCTTTCTCTCTTCTGGCTTGAGCCACAGCTCCTTCCAGGGGTCATGGATCTTTTTGCCGGCCAGATAAGCCTGAAAAGGTTCAGCCAACTCGGGGTAAGTCAGGATCAGGTCGGCTTGTTTGATGGTCTCCAAAGCCTTCAGGGTGGCGTGCTCCGGGCCGGCCGGACCCAATCCCACCAGGAAAAATTTCCCCGGCACCGGCGGGGGAGCGGCCAAAGCCGGGGCGATTTGACCAAAGAAAATCACGATGGCCCCTAAAATAATGGTTAAAAAATGTTCTGGCTTTTTCATGTACGCACCTTCTGGCCCTGCCTTGAATCTCTCCGGGCCTTCCACCAGAGGGCGACGGCGGCCACGAACAGAATGAGGGAAACGCCGAAAAAGGCCTTCACTGCGGTGCCAAGCGAGGAAGCAGCCGGTTGGGAGGTCTTCACCCCCAGGTGGCTGGCTTCCACCACCACTGGAAAATCCAACCGGTGGCCCATGTCGTCGGCAATCACCAGCCGCCAGGTTCCGGGCTTGTCAGGGGCAAAGGCGAAGCGGCCGTTCCGGTCCGTATTGCCTTTCTGGTAGGTTTTACCGGAATCGGGAGCCTGCACGGTGACCCGAGCATGGCTCATCACCTCTCCCCCTTGGTAGGAGGCGGCTACCACCACCCCTCCAGACTCAATCCTCCCTTCCACGCCGTGAGCTTCGATCTGAACAGGCAGGAAGGCAAGGAGCCCCAGAAAAGCTGCCGCCCCTCCCCAAAGGGTGGTTTTGGATCTTATCTTATACCCCACAGATGACAATGACAGTGACATGGCTTTCCTTTCCGCTCGAAGCAACAACCCTGAAATCATGGCAGGGTGAAACTCAGAAAGGTGGTGAAGAGCTGGTAGTCAATCTCCGAGGTGTCGGTCGGCGTCACCCGGTGGCCGGCGTAAACCATGAGTAGCCCCTTCTCCGGAAACCTGAGGGAAACCATGCCCTGGTCATCGGTTTCAAGAAGCTCCGTCACCTTGGTGGCCCTTACCCGGCAGTTCGGCAACGGGGAGCCTTCCCATAACACCTGCAGAGGCAGGTCCTCCCCCGGTTTAAGGGTGAGAGGGTTTTTCAGGGGCACGATCTCGAAACGCAGGCCCGTCGGCTTGGCTCCCGCCTCTCCCCAGGCAAAAATGGTTTTGCCGAAGTGAGCCGAACTGAAGGCCTCCTGAACCTCTAAGCCTTGGGCCATGGCGGCTTTTTTGGTGAGAAACTTTTTCCCTGCCGGGGTAATGACCCGATGGCCCCAATCACAGGACACCGCCACCACGGCGGGTGGGGGGTCCACCCGGATTTTCACCCGGTCTTCCCCATCCAGTCGCTGGAAGGACAGAGAATGCCCCTGTGAATCAAAGGCTTTGACTTCCTTTACCGCCTGGGGGGTGTAGGGATCAAACTGCGCCGGGGGGATCCCCCGGGCGATACGGATGGCGCCGTCCTCCTGGATCGCCCAGAGATAGTGGGCTTGAGCGCTTGAGGCCAGCAACAAACAAAAGACAATACCAAGGAAGGTTTTTCTCATCAATGGTTCCTCTCACCTGTGCCTGAATCCCGTGGGGCTAAAAACTCAGGATGACTTTTCCCATCACCAGCACGCCAGGCACGATGGTTCGGCTATTTGCGTCTTTAAAGATAGCATATCTGCGGTTAAGGATATTCTCCGCGTCCAATCTGAGGGTGACGTGGTTGGCAAAGGTGCGATAGATCGAAGCATCAAGGGTAAAAAAACCCGGTTGTTTAAAGTCATTTAAGGAGTCATAGAACATGCTGTCATAGTAATTAGCTAAGAGAAATATATTGGCGATACGGGGATTTTTATAGAGAATCCCCAAGTGAAATTTATGTATCGGTTCGAAAGGTAAAATATTTCCTTCGGTTTCAGGGCTTTGTATATCCTGCCTGATCCTGGAAATATTATAGGTGTAGTTGAAAAAGGCGGAAAAGTCTTTGCGGGGGTTCCACTCCATTTCAACTTCAACACCGTGTATATCTACCTTGCCGATATTCTCCAGTTGATATTCATTAAAGGTTCTTGGCGGCTTTCCCCTCACCTCTGACCGGATTAATTTATCCCCAATGTAATCATAGGCGAAGGCCTGGTAAAAAGTGCCTCTCACCAGGAGTTGGTTGAACAGGAGCCTTTCGGCCCCAAATTCATAGGAGGTGATCTTTTCCGGCCTCAGCAAAGGATTGGGCAACCGGGTGAAGGCGCCGCCCTGCCGAATCTGGGTTTTATACAGCTCAAACAGATTGGGCGCCCGGAAGCCGGTGCCCGCACTGGCCCTCAAGGCTGTGAGGGGGTCGGGGTGAAACACGATGCCACCTTTGGGGGAGACCCTCGTCCACCAGCTTATGGGGTAGTCGATCTGATACGGCTTTAGACCCCCTCCGGGTCTGGTGTCCCAAGTCCTGCCTTTGCTGGATTCGATCCAATCATACCGGGCGCCGACGTTGGCCAGCAGCTTGCCGTTAAAGAAGCGGAAATCCATGTTAACAAAGGGGGACAGATAGGTCTGGGCGCCCCTCGACCCGGCCTCACGAATTATCTGGAAGTAGTCCTCATCATAAAACCAGTGAATATCCCTGTAGGTTGCCCCCAGGGTCATGGTAGCCCAGGGCGCCGGGATCAAGGTGGCCTGAAGATCAGCCCCCCAGGTGTAGGGAGACGGAAATTTTTCCTTTCGGTCTAATGAACTGTAATTGTCTGCGGCCGAGTCCTGGAAAGCCTTCTTATGGGCCCGGTTCATCCACACCAAAAGTCTTAACGCGCCCTTGTCAAATTTGTGATTGAAGTTCAGCCAGTATTGGTCGAGAGCCAGATGATTGAAAAAAAACTCCCGCCCCTGTCCCTGAGCGTGATTGTAGTAAAGACCGGTAAACGAGACATTGGTGTTCGGTGAGAAATCGTATTTCGCCTTGCCGAAAACCCTCCAGACATCAGAGTAACGTTTCTGAGCGTTGGGAAACGGGGGATCATCCATGTGAAAGCCCCGGGAGCCCTCAAAACCGCCGGTCAGAAGCACCCCCCAGTTTTGAAACTTCTGGGAATAAAACATTTCGCCGCCGAAGGTGTACCCCTTGCCTGCCTTGCCGGTGAGGGTGGTCTCCCGCGGGCTTCTGGGGTTTTTGGTGATGATGTTTATGACCCCGCCCAGCGCTTCGGAGCCATACATGGCCGACATGGAGCCCCGGACAATCTCGATGCGCTGAATGGCGTCCTTGGGAATATACCCCCAACCCACCCAGGCAATGGCATTGTTAAAATTGTCATTCTGGGGGATGCCATCCACGAGGAGGAGGGTCCGGTTGTTGCCCGTGCCCCGCATCCGCAAAGGACTGACAATGCCGTTGGTGTGCAAGGTGAAATGCCGGAAATTAAACACCCCGGCCGCCTGGCGGACAATGTCTTCCGCCCGTTCAAAGGGGGAGGCCTGGATCTGCTCCTCGGTGATCACCGTGACGCTCGAGGGGGTGTCGAAGGTGCTCAGTTCTGTTCGGGTCGCTGTGATGGCGAGTTCACCCATAACCTCCACCTTGCCTTCAGCGGCCTTCTCTTCGGCGGCCATAACGCTGTGTGTGCCCAGCAGGCTGAAACCAAGTATTGACACGCCCAGCCACAGACCCATAGTTCTCATTCCAACCAGAATCTTCCCCATGTCCATTCTCCTTTCCTTAAAAAGATTACAGCCGAATTAGTAGACATCAGCCCCTGCCTCTGGTAGAAAAGGAGTCGGGGCCGTGGTCTTGGTGCTGTGGTCCCTGGGAGAGCGGCTGGTTTCCGGGCCGGGAATGGCCGCTCTCTTTTAAATATTTTTTGTGAAATCTTTCTCAAAAAACCACAAAAAAAAACCATAAAGGTCCACCTCCGGGTGGGCGTGGCCTTCATGGCTTTTTTTTTCGGTTGCTCTATTGGGGGAAAACGTGAAAGGGGTCCAATCCCCTTGGTTCAATTTTTCTTGTAAGCCCATACAGGGTTTTTTGTCAAGGACTTTTTAACTTGCTTTCACCCTGGGTAATCGAAAAAAGAAAACACTGTCTGTGAAAGGTGGTAACCATTGGTTCAGCGCTGCAGGTAATACAAGCACTCCTCCGCAGCTTTGCTCCAAAAGTCGATTAGCAAGGCCCACGACCTCCCAGGACCAGAAGTGGGCCCCTTAATTTTTATGGGACTTATCAGGTGCCAGCCTATGGCAAGCTAAGCTTGCCATTATCCGCAACTCGGGAAAATTTGTGATATTTCAAAGATATTTGGGAAGAAGGGAAATGCCCAACGACGGCAGACTAAAAAGACTAGCGGTTAGGCTCCTCGGGAGGAGTGGGGAAAATAGTTCCCTGGCTCAGCCGCCGGCCCCGCTGGGGGCCTTGGGGCCGCAGGTCCGGAAACAAGGCCCGCTGCCCCGGCTTCCGCTTCCGGCTGATTTCCGACGACAGGCGCACCGGCTCGATGAGCTCGGCCAGAGGCGACAGGCGGGTGCGGCGGCGCCGGCCCCACAGGGTGCGGCTTTTCGCCCGGGTGAGAAAGACCTGGCTCTGGGCCCGGGTCAGACCCACATAAAACAGGCGGCGCTCCTCCTCCGGGTCGCCGGGCTCGCGGCCCTCGGGCTCCAGGGGCAAAAGACCCGATTCACAGCCGGCAATGAAGACGTAAGGAAATTCCAGGCCCTTGGCCGCGTGCAGGGTCAGCAATTTGACCCGTTGGGCCGCCAGATCCAGACCCGTGACCTCGGGGCCCACCCCGGGGGCGGCCAGCTCACAGGGAATGCCCGCGGCGGTGAGGGCCTCCAAAAGCTCCGGCCCCTGGGCATGAACCCGGAACAGCACCGCCACGTCCTTGAATCCCACCTCCACCCCGCTGTCCTGGTAGCGCAGGCGGTGGTCCTCCAGCGCCCGGTGGTCCAGGCCGCCCACCAGGGTTTCGATGAGCCGGGCAATGGCCAGGGCTTCCTGCGCCGGGGAAGCCGCTTCCAGGAGCGCCACCGGCCGGTCTCCCTCCCGGCGGCTCAGAGTGGGTCCCTCCGCCGCTTGGGGCAGCAAGCGCCCGGACGCGGTCAACAGGGGCAGGGGCAGGCGATAGGTTTCCTCAAAGTGCACGCTGAGTGCGACGGGCCAGTCCTCCTGAAAGCGGGCAAAATACTCGGGCCGGGCCCCCCGAAAGCCGTAGATGGCCTGGTGGGGATCGCCGATAACCATAATTTCCGCCCCCGGTCCGGCCAAGACCCGGAAAAACAGATACTGGGCCTCGTTCAGGTCCTGATACTCGTCCACCAGGAGGTGCGCAAAGCGCGCCCGGATGCCCTCCCGCAAGCCCCGGTCTTCCTGAAGCAGCCGCACCGGCCGGGCCAACAGGTCCTCGTAATCCCACAGGCCTTCCCGTTCCAAAAGGGCTTCGTAGGCCGCAAAAGCCTCGGAGGGCGGAAAAGTCTCTCCCTGCGGCACCTCCCCAGGGCCATAGAGGGCCTGCTTGGCGCAACTGATCTGCCGATCCAGACCGGCCAGGGGCAGGCGGTGCTGTTGGGCTACCTCTTTCAACAAGATTCGCCGCCGCTCTTCGTCCGCCACCTCCCGGGTGAAGCCCTGCTCGGATAACAGCTTAAGCCCCAGGGCATGGAAGGTGCCCAGGGTGAGGCGGTCGAGCCCGGGAAAATTTTGTAACAGGCGGCGCACCCGCCCGGCCATTTCTTCCGCGGCCCGGCGGGTGAAGGTGAGGGCCAGAATGTTTTCCGGCGGCACCTGACGGCGCTCCAGCAGATAGGCCACCCGGTGGACCAGGGCCCTGGTTTTCCCGGTGCCGGGCCCGGCCCGGACGATAAGCGCCGGTCCCTCGTGGGTCACGGCCAGGCGTTGCGCCGGATTGAGCCCGGCCAGAAGAGGGTCGTCCGTCTCGGGCGCCGAGCTGACCTGTGTTTCTGAAACAACGTTAACGCTTTTCTGTGGTCCCGGTCTGGAGGGCAAGGGCGGCTTTTCCAGCCTTAAGCCGGGCTCCGCGGCCAGCCAAAAGCCCCCCTGACCCTGGAAGCGGCGGCGCTCCTGCTGCGTTAACAGCGAAATTTTCCCAAACACGCCATCAAAGCCCGGGATAATATTCACCTCGCCCCGGCGCATCTTTTCCACGGCCTGGGCCAGAAGTTCACCGCCCTCCCGGGCCAGATCCTCCCGGGCCGCGCGCCGCGAAATATGCAGTTCCGGCCCCAGGGTTTCCAGGAGACGAAAGTAAAGCCGCTGCACCTTTTTGGTGTTCTCCCCGCATCCCAGGACTTCCCCCAGGATGGTCGGCAGGGCGATCAAAGACTCGAAGGGCTTGCGTCCGGGCGCCAAAGCCCCCCGGTCACGGTCGG
>CAZLRL010000077.1:0-9350 GCA_964561645.1 uncultured Desulfobacterales bacterium | reverse complement strand
CAAAATTGGAACCGCCTTATTTCCTAGCTCAAGGAGCGTCCGCAGCAATAGTCTGGTGCTCCGCCGGCCGCATCACCTTTGCCGGTCGACCCTCGGCCGCGGGGGAAAAGCCTTGGCCGGATTTATCCAGACGCGGCTTTGTGGTAGCCGGGGCCGGGTTGCTGGTGGTGTCATTCTGGGAGATCGGCGGCTTGGGCGACCCCTATCGCAACTCCAGCCTCATCCGCCCGCCCGGGTCTCTGGACGAAGAGCGCTTCCTGGCCCGGTGCATCCGGTGCGGCCAGTGTATGCGAGTCTGCCCCACCAATATCATCCAGCCCGCGCTGCTGGAATCCGGGATCCAGGGTCTGTGGACGCCGGCCATCAGCTACCGTCTGGGCCACAGCGGCTGCCAGCTCAACTGCATTGCCTGCGGCCAGGTCTGCCCCACCGCGGCCATCCGCCCCTTCAGCCTGGAGGAGAAGCTGGGCGTGGGCGATTTCAGCGGGGCCGGGCCCCTGCGCCTGGGCACGGCCTTTGTGGACCGGGGCCGCTGCCTGCCCTGGGCCATGGACCGCCCCTGCCTGGTCTGTCACGAAGTCTGCCCCGTCAGCCCCAAGGCCATCTTTGTGCGCACGGAGTTGGTGACCGTTCGGGGCTCCCGGGGTCTGCCGGCCCAGATTCGCGGACGGGAAGTGAATCTGGAGGCCGCGCTCCCCGGCGGGGTCAACCTGGCCAGCGGGGACTATTACCTGCGACTCACCGGCCAAAGCCCGGCTGAACTCCGGCGCATAGACGGTTTTCTCGGTTCCAAGTTGACCCTGGAAGGTCCGCTGCCCGCCCAGGAGGAAAAATCCCGGGTGGATATTGTGGTAAAACTGCAGCGTCCCTATGTGGACGCGGCCAAGTGTATCGGCTGCGGCATGTGCGAGCACGAATGCCCGGTTGCGGGACTGCGCGCCATCCGTGTATATAATGAAAACGAATCCCGTTCTCGCTCGGGGCGCATGCTCATTTAGGGCGATGAACCAAGGCCGCTAGGAGGTGGCACAATGAGCAGTAAGAACAAAGGTACCGGAGTCACCCGCAGGGAGTTTGTCAAAACCGTCGGTCTCACCGGCCTGGTCGTCGCCGGGGCCGGGGTGCCGGGGGCGATGGCCGTCACTGAAAAGCCCGGCCCGAAAAAAGCCGCGGCCATGCCCAAACGCCAGTTGGGCAAGACCGGGGTGGAGGTGTCCATCCTGAATCTGGGGGGCATGTTCGACACCATCAACAACCAGTTGCTCCTCAAACAGGCCGTGAAATGGGGGGTCACCTTTTGGGACACCGCGGAAAGTTACGGCAACAACCTGAGTGAGGTGGGCATGGGCCGCTTCTTCGCCCGCAACCCCGGGTCCCGCCAACAGATCTTTTTGACCACCAAACTGGTGCCCGATAAGGGGAACCTCACCCAGCGCCTGGACCAGTGCCTGAAGCGGCTGCAAACGGATTACGTGGATCTGTTCTATATCCACGGCATCAAAGACATCGATAAAGTGACCTCTCAGCGGGATTGGGCCGCGGAGATGAAAAAAGCCGGTAAAATAAAATACTTCGGCTTCAGTACCCATGCCAACATGGCTAACCTGCTGCTGGCCGCGGCCAAGCTCGATTACATCGACGCGCTCATGACGTCCTATAATTTCCGGCTCATGGATGACCGCAAGTTGCAAGAAGGCATTGATGCCTGTGCCAAAGCGGGGATCGGCCTGGTGGCCATGAAGACCATGGCCTCGGGGCCGCTGACCGCCAAAACCTCGAGCCCGGCCGTGGCGAAACTTGCCGAGCGTTTCGTGGACCAGGGTTTCACCACCAAGCAGGCCAAGCTCAAGGTCGTCTGGGAAAACCCCAACATCGCCAGCCTCTGCTCCCAGATGCCCAACCTGACCATTCTGTCGGCCAACGTGGCCGCGGCCCGGGACCAGACCAAGCTGAGCCGGGAGGATTTTCGCGACCTCTATCAATATGCTCAGGATACCAAAGCCGATTATTGCGCCGGCTGCGGGAGCATTTGCCAGCAGGCCACCGGGGGAGCCGTACCGGTAAATGAGGTCATGCGCTGCCTGATGTACTACCGGAATTATGGCGAACCGGAGCTGGCCCGGGAGACCTTCGCCTCGTTGTCGGCGGAGATGCGCCAGCGGCTGGTGGACGTGGATTACACCCAGGCGGAACGGCTCTGTCCCCAGGGGCTGGCCATCGGCGAGCTCATGCGCCAGGCCCACGAGACCCTGGCCTGAGCCGATCCCTAAAAAGGTTGAGAAAGGGCCGGGGTTTCGAGGCCCTGTTGTTCATTGAATGCCGCTGGCCGTGCCGCACAGGAGGCTGATATGCCCGAGATTGAATGTCAAATGCCTGAGTCCAACCCCAACGATGAGGAGATTAAGCAAATTCTGGAAAATAATCAAGTGATTGCCGTGGTGGGCCTCTCTCCCAAACCGGAGCGGGCCAGCCATCAGGTGGCCCAATACCTGCAGGATCACGGCTACCGCATCGTGCCGGTCCGCCCCAAGGCCGACGAGATCCTGGGCGAAAAGGCTTTCGCCAGCCTCAAGGATATCCCCTTCCCGGTGGACATAGTGGATATTTTCCGCCAGGTGGAAGCCATTCCGGGCATTGTGGATGAGGCCATCGATATCGGCGCCAAAGTGGTCTGGATGCAACTGGGCCTGGCCGAAAACCAATCAGCCTGCCGGGCTCGGGAAGCCGGTCTTCAGGTGGTGATGAACAAGTGCATGAAGATCGAGCACAGCCGCTACCTTACCTGAGCCAACCTCACCCGTGAGCGGGCTTGTGCCACTTTCATATGGACTGTATTGAAACGAAGGGGCGGAACCAGGTGTCCGCCCCTCTTTTTTGGGCTCCGGATCGGTCCCCAGGGACCGAGACCGGGTTCATTCCTGGAGGGATTCCAGATAAGCTCTCAATGAGCTGATACCCTGGCCCTCGAGTTCATTCCCGGATTTGAGGTCATGGACCGCCACCCGCACGGGCTCATCCAGAGCAGTGGGCAAATCTTCGCCACCCGCGTCATTGACCGTGATATAGGCGCGTTTTCCCTGATATTTGATCCACTTGGTATAGGAGGCCTTCCCGGCGCAACTGGCCGAGAGGTTGAAACCATGATCTTTCATCACTTCTTCAATGTTCATTTGGGTCCTTTTGCATGAAAATTGATACAGTTGGGATTCCTGGCCAAATCTCCAATTGTTACCTGAGCCCAGCAAACATCAAAAGGCGGGATGCGCTCCGCTTTCCCGCCCCACAGTTGCTTTTTCAAGTAGCTCAGGAAAAACAGAAAACAGAAAACCTTTTAGCGTTCACACCAGGTGGGCTTTCTCTTCTCCAAAAAGGCCTTGACGCCTTCGCTCGCATCTTCCGTGCAGCACAGCGCCGCGAATTGGTCGCTCAGCATGTCCAGGGCCTTGTGGTAAGGCACGTCTTGCATGCCATAGATGCCCGCTTTGCCGGCCTGCAGGGCCAGGGGACTTTTGGCGGCCAGTTTGCCCGCTAACTCCAGGGTGGCTTCCTCCAGCTGGTCGCTGGGCACCACCTTGTTCACCAGCCCCAGCCGTTCCGCCTCGGAGGCGGAGATCATATCGCCGGTGAGCACCATTTCCAGGGCCTTTTTGCGGCCGACATTGAGGGACAAGGGGGCCGCGGGTCCCAGGCAGATGAGGCCCACATTGATGGCCGTGGTCCCGAATTTGGCATCCTCCGCGGCCACCGTCAGGTCGCAGGCAAAGGACAGGCCCGCGCCGTTGGCCAGGGCATAGCCCTTGACCGAGGCGATCACCGGTTTTTTCATCTGGGAAACGGTGTGATTGTGCTCATCCATCAAACGGATAAATTCCCGGAATTCCTTGTTGGTTTTCCCCTTGAACTCATCCAGGGAAATGCCCGTGGAAAAGTGTTTGCCATTGGCATCGATCACCACTACCCGCACCTCGGGGTCCTTCTCCATGTCCCACAGGGCATCGTTGAGCTCCCGGGCAAAAGGGACGTTGAAGGTGTTCATGGCCTGGGGCCGGTTTAAGGTAATGATGCCGATTTTGTCCCTTTTTTCCGTCAGAATGTTAGCTTCGCTCATGCCTCTCTCCTTTCTGTTAATATCTTAAATAACTACCTACACTCGCTGGATTTCCGCAAACTCTGGAGATAAAACCGAAGTTGCACCAGGGTTTGCTGCCAGACGGCCGGGTCCTGGCTGGCGGCATACAACGGCGCGGCTCCGTTCAGCGAGATCACCAGAAAATTGGCAATTTCCGCCGGGTTCAAGCCCTCTTTTAACAGGCCCTGGTCTGCGGCTTCCTCCAGCCACCGCCGCAGCAGGCGGGAAAACCCCTGGAAGCCCTCCAGGAGATGCTGGCTCATGCTGGGCGACTGTCCGGCCAGGTCGGCCAGAGAATTGATCAGGAAACAGCCTCCCTCGAAAATACCCGCGCCCAGATAATTTTTCAGGCTGTTTTCAATGACCTTGGCAATGCGCTCCAGGGGGTCTGGAATATCTTTCACGTCCTGAAAAACGATGCTCTTCCAAATCCGGGCGCATTCAGCATGAACCGCGTACCAGATTTCTTCCTTGTTTTTAAAATGGCCGTACAGGCCGCCCTTGGTGAGACCCGCAGCCTGGACGATATCCGCTATGGAGGTATTGAAGTAGCCCTTGACCGAGAAGAGCTGCATTGATTTTTCGATGATATTCTGGCGGGTTAACTCGCCTTTGGCAGTCATTGGCCAGCCTTGCTTAAAAAATATACCGAACAGTCGGTTTATTTATTATACCGGTGGGTAACCGCGGTGTCAATGTTAATCTCTTTTTAAAGAGACCGTCGATCCCAACCCAGAGACTTCAAAACAGCTTCATTTGACCGGTAGCTTGAAACCGGAACTGCCCGCCTGCTGTTTTTCGTGGGGGTTTACATTTTCTTTCAAGGAGTGAGAACCTGGTGAAGCCGCCCTTATCCCCCTGCGATGGGGCCCTGGAGGTCACTGGCCGTCTTCCGGCGGGTGCGGGGTGACCTGCGAGAACGACTGGTGCCTCTTCTCCGGGAGAAGGCCCGGCAACAACAATCAAGGGGATAACCGCGAATGAACTAAACGGACTCGTGTAGCAGGGGGAGGTCCCGATGTTGTTGAAAGAAATTTTTCCTCCTTTGCCCTCCTTGGGATCATTTTTGCTCCTAAACCTCTCCCGAAATTTTTTGTAACTTGATATATTGCCGTAGCCCTGAACTTCTAGACAAAATTTTCGCCTGGAGGTCTTGATTGTCCGTGCGCCTATTTAGTTCCCGGCTGGCGACCGCCCTGTTTCTGTCGCTGGCCCTGATTTTCTGCCTGAACTTTCGGCCCCACCTCGTGGACGCGGCCGAAACTGCCAAAACTCAACAACCTGCCACCTCGGCCCCATCCTCATCGATCAGCCCGGCCGACAAGACCACCGCCACCGGCTCGGCGGACGAGAGCGCTGAACCGCCTGCCAAAACCAAAGATACGCCTGCGGCCGAAAAGAAAGCTCCCAAAGTCAAGTATGACACCGGTGAGGACCCGGAATTTGCCCAAAAGAAAGGCTGGCCGGTGACAGGCCCGGAGCCGCTGCCGGGGGCCATCCTGCCCGACAAGCGCATCGTGGCCTACTATGGCAACCCCCAGTCCAAGCGCATGGGTGCGTTAGGGCAGTACCCCAAAGATGAAATGTTGCGACGGCTGCAAAAAGAAGTGGCCCGGTGGGAAAAGGCCGACCCGTCGCATCCGGTCCAGCCGGCGCTGCATCTGGTCGCGGTGGTGGCCCAGGGGGAGCCCGGCAAGGCCGGCAAATACCGCATGATCATGCCGGACGCCATTGTCAACAAGGTGTATGATTGGGCCAAGGAAGCCAAGGCTATTTTGTTCCTCGACATCCAGACGGGCCACTCCAACATCCGCAGCATTTTGCCGCGCTTTGAATGGATCCTGAAGAATCCTGACGTGCATCTGGGCATGGACCCGGAATTCAACATGATCAAAAGCGGCCGCAAACCCGGGACCAAAATCGGTACCTATGACGCCGCGGACGTCAATTATGCGGCCGGTTATCTGGCGGAACTGGTGAAAAAGTACAACCTCCCGCCCAAGGTCCTGATCGTGCACCGCTTCACCCGCAACATGGTCACCAATGCCGACCGCATCAAGCTCCGCCCCGAGGTGCAGATCGTCATGAACATGGACGGCTGGGGCGCTCCCTGGCTGAAGCGGGATTCCTACCGGGATTACATCATTTCCGAGCCCGTGCAGTACACCGGGTTCAAGCTCTTCTACCACAATGACACCAAGAAAGGCGACCCGCTCATGACCCCGGAGGAACTGCTGAAGCTGAAGCCGACGCCGATTTACATCCAGTATCAGTAATACCGGAAAACCATATCCCCGCCCAGGTTCCATTATTCAGGTCATCCTGAGCGGCAGACATGATTCCTGCGATGGATTAAGTAAATCCAGACTGCCCCACCCCGGTAAAGTCGAGAGATCGATAAATGGTTCAAGATCAGCAGACACATGCCAGAATGCCGATAAAACTCGAGGTCATCTCCTCATACACGATATTTTAATGATGTTTAAAAATATGATGAGTTTTTTTGATGAAATTTTAAGAAGTTAAACAATAAAGCCTTTTTGGCGTTTCAATGTTTGAACATAAACATGATTAAATCAATAAATTTAACAATCATTTCAAAGACTTAATTGAAGTTTTCCAGGCATGGTTATTGCATATTATTCACGACAGAGAACTAGTTCTAAACTTTAGAGGGAGCGATATATGAAAACACCAGCCGTCCTGATAATCTTGTTTTTGGCCATGGGCCTAAGTCTGGGAACCGCTTCAACTGCCAAGGCAGAGCAATTGCCAATTATGTCTCAGCCGTTGACTAATGGCGAGTTGACACAAACTACGGGGAAATTCAAATTTGATATTCCTGCAATTCCTGTTATTCCTGTAGACATTGAGATTCCAGCTAGTGAAGTTCCCCTTTCTAGTGCAATTCCAGTCAACCCTGTAATTCCACTTACCACTGCGATTCCAGCTACCCCTGGAATTCCAGCTACCCCTGGAATTCCTGCTGCATCTGGATCTCCAGTACTTCCTGTTATGCCAGGTTTACCTGGGTTGTCTCTAGGTCAATAGGCTTGGAATTGAATAGAACTTGTTCAGGTAAGTTTTTCTCATTAAAATTCCTCCATAGGTCATAGTAAGCCTCTCGATCTCGTTAGAGAGGTGTGTATCTTTGATATAGATATATTCCCCAAAATTAGGGGGGTAGCGGCAGATAGCCGCTACCCCCTTCGCTTTGGTAGCCACTCCAAACAGGAAGATTAATATAGGCTAAGGGTTAACGAATCCGTCGGGCCAAGTATCTGATTTTCCAGGAGGCCTCTAGGACAAGAGGGTAGGCGCCCTGAGAGGTCCATTTGACTTATTAGTGACTTGGGTACAAAATTAGATGTGGATGGGGCAGTCAAAATTTTTGCCAGCTTCCAACAAATATAAAAGTGTTTCACTGGTCGTTGAGCCCAAGCTCCTTTTCCTCCTAAGCACGAAAACATCTGCGCTGGTTGTGCTCTTCTCCCAGGGCTCCCATTTTCTCTTCGACCCTTGGCTGGAATAACTATAATTCTGCAAACCCTTACCTGAATGGAGTCTGATGCGCATGGACAATCTGTATTCCTGGTTCCTGAGCAATCCCTGGCAGATAGTCTTTGTCCTGATGTTGTTTCTCTTTGTCTTGGTGCCTTTTTTGCTGATCCGCCACCGTATTAAAGTAATTTTGCATCAGGCGGTTCATTGGCGGGAGCTGGAGAAAAATATTCAGGAGGTGGGGCAGGAAGAGGTGCGCTATCTGCCTCATCCCACCAATCATGTGCTGGCTTCGGTGCTTTCCAAGCAGAAGGGGACCGCGCAGGCCGACGCGGTGGGCCCGGCCCTGGATTACCTGGCCGCGGAAATCGACAGCCCCATCCGCATTTTGCGTTCTCTGAGTTACCTGTCGATTCTCATCGGTTTGCTGGGCACCGTCACCATGTTGGCCATTGCCCTCCAGGAAGTGGATATCATCAGTCAGTTCAAAGCCGACATTCTCCAGAACATCTACCCGATCAACGCGGTGGCCATCGGGCTGGCGGTGGCAATTTTTCTCAGTTACTCCTGGTACCGCCATAAAGGGGACCAGTTCCTCCTGATGACCGCCAGGGTTCTGGGGCGTTTGCGCACCGATCTCCTGGCGGGGGCGGACCCGGTCTTGCTGGCCACCCTCGAGAAGGTGGGCGAAAAATTTACCCAGTGGGGCGAGGAGATTCACGAGCGTTATCTGGAGAAAGTCAACCTGCTCCTTCAGGAAGTGCGGGAATTGAATGAGTCCATCGTCCAGGTGGTGACGGCCACGGTGGCCGGCCGCCAGGAGGAGGATCAGGGCCTGGTGCCGCTGCTCAGGTCCCAGGATGCCAAAATCGAGCTTTTGACCCAAATGCTCTACCAGGGCTATACCCGCTTGTTCCCTGGAGAAGAGCCGGAATGGGAAAAAGCGGGGGCGGGGCCGGAAGAGAAAATTATAGCCGACCGCAAACCCACGGCCGAAAGAACTCAGGCCAAAAAAGGCTTTCTGAGCCGGTATTTCCGCTAGGGAGATTACTCTATGTTTCGCCGCCACGAAGATACCGACAACCCGGCCTGGCCCGGATTGGTGGACATTTTTGCCTTTACCCTGGCCTTTCTGCTGATCATCTGGTTTGCCAACAACCTGCCGCAGAAGGTGGAGAACCTGGAGAAGGAAACCCAGAATTTAAGTGCCAGGATCACCTCTTTGTCCGGGGAAAAGCAGGAATTAAGCAACCTGAATCTGACTCTCCGCCATCGGCTGGCCTTGGCGGAACAACAGAATCAGAATCTCGCCGACCAGGTCAGGGGCCTGGAAAACAGCCTCCACGATCTGGACTCCCAACGGGCGGCCCTCAAGCAAACCACTGTCGGCCTCAGTGCTGAAATACAGCGCTTGAACGCCGAGAATGTCTCCTTGCGGGACATCGGCCGCCAGGATTGGCAGGAGTTATTGCAACTGCTGCGAAAAAGGCTGGCCGGTATGCCGGTGGAGATCATCCCCAATGAGCAGGATAAGGAAATTGAAATTCGCGGCCAGCCCAGGATGACTTTCGAAACCCTGCAATATGAATTATCCGAGGCGGATAGTCAGCGGCTGGGACGCCTGGCGCCTATTCTTTTGGACCTGCGCCGACAAAAACCCTTTTTTATCACCATTAATGGGACGGCCGACCCCCGGGAGTTGCGTGATGCGGCACCGCCA
>CAZLRL010000076.1:0-9372 GCA_964561645.1 uncultured Desulfobacterales bacterium | reverse complement strand
ATGCGGCTCCAGCAATTCAAACAGCTTTTTCTGTTCCGTCACCGGCCAGTCGCAGTAGCCGGGGCTGAAACGCAGACCCAGCGCTTTATCCCGGGCTTTATAATGTTCATCCAGGTGGGACTGGAACTGATCCACCAGGTTCTCCACCAGGACCGAACCCATGGCGTCCAGGACATAAGCTTCGGAAAGCCGCTTTTGATTTACCAGCCGCTTGATCTCCCTTTCGATGCCCCTGCCGATGGTGCCCACAAAGCACACCACTTCCTCGCTGCCCTGCATGGTGCGGGACAGCTTGGGGCTTTTCAGGCTGGTGTCGCTGGCGAACTGAATGCCCCCCCGGGAAATATGCTGGATGGTATGTTTCTTGAAGTGAATCCGCGGTTTGATGATGCGGCTGGTTTTGTCTTTGAGTTTCTTGACCTTTTTTTTCAGGGCAGGAGATAACTTACGACCTTTGCGGCCCCCCAGCAGCCTGGCCAGTTCCTGGTCTTTCACGTTCGGGAGAATCTCCATCAAGACCATACAAAACCTCCTTGGGTAATGAGGTCCTTGAGGGTTTCACTCGAACTCACTGCCAAGTTCCTGGTGCTTTTGTCCTTTTCCGGCAGTAAAGACAGTGAAAGTTTAACGATAAAATACCCTCTGGTTAAAGTGGTGTTATGAGCTTAAAACGTTATGTTAATTGACTTTACTAGACTTGGTGAAATGTTTCACATTATAATTAAAAAGTTGCTAGTCCTTATGAGAAAAAAATAAGAACGAGTTTTTTTTCTGGCAAGGGTTTAATTTTGTGAAAAGAATAGCTTGCTTTCAAAAAAGCATAAACCATAGCTCGGTCTCCGCTGAGATCAGCAGGAAAAATTAACGGTGCTTTTTGGTAAAAAAAGGCTAACGGGCGAGACTAATACAGCTATTTTCAGGGAGTTTCCCCTCTGCATGTGGGACTAGCGGCAGAGAGGAGAATGTTATAATAGTTGTTTGGGCGCCACACCTCCATTCTTCTAGTTGGGCAAAACTACATTTCGAATTTTTGGTTCGCCAAGTCCTGATTTTGGCGCCTACTTTTGCCCAATTCCATTAAACGTTATTATAATAGGAAAAAAATACCCATTTGTCAAGGGCTTTTTAAAATTCCCATCGCGTCTGCGCCTCTCCCGGCGGGCGCCAAGCGGAGAGGGTGAGCGGTCCAGCGGTATTCCTCAGCACGACCGCAATCCCGTCTCACTCGCCTGGAGGACTGTCCATCTCGGGATGCCACTGCTGCAAATGCCGCGCATGAGCCCTGAGATAGGAGCCGGGTGTATAAAAAGTGTCATAGAATTCCAGGTCCAGGTGGTGGGCCTGCAGGTACATGATCACGAACATGGACGGCACCGTGCCGGGGAATTTGCCGAAAGTGTCGTAGATATACTGGGCCTGGAGGGCCACGCAGTCCCGGAAGGCTTGGTCGTGGACCTGGGCCGCGGCCCGCACCTTGGGGCTGTCCTTCCAGGGCCCGGGGGTGCCGGGATGGTAGGGTCCGCCGGGGCCGAACTTGCGCTCGCACAAGGCCTCCACCGCGGCCCGCATATCCGAATAGTGGGGCGGGCAAAAGCCTTCCATCACCCCGGCAAGACCGGTGGGATTGGGGACCGGCCAGCCCTCGTCGGTGTCATAGCGGAACCCCAACCCCGGCGCCTCCGGGTCGCCGCCCTCATGAAAAGCCTGGTAAAAATTTGGTGGGGCGGGCCTCCGTGCCCGCCGAGACGGTGGGCGGCCAGGGACGGCCGCCCCACCAGAAATGAAGCGGGCGCGTAACAACATGAGTTTCAAGAACAAGGCTACTTTTCTTCTGTAGCCGCAGGCTTTAGCCTGCGCTCGTTCCCTAATTTCTCTTCGCCAGCCAAAGCTTGCGGCTACTCTTGGAAAATTTTCCAGGGCTGGAAAACCTTATAAAATATAATCCTAAGACACATATTAAGGAGCAATCCCTCCTTACCCGGGTGGCGGCCACGGGCCGCCCTATAAACTGTCGATTTGTAGGGCGGGCGTCCCGCCCGCCGGCAATGAGGCTCCGAAAATCGGCAAACTGGACGCTTGCCCTGGCAATCGGTCAGGCCCTCTTCTTCCCAATTTTCAAGGCAGCAAATTTCCTACCCCGCCCGGCTTGATCGGACGCGAGTCGCCGCGGCCTCCAGTTCCCGTTCCTCCTCTTTCAATTCCCGGGTCAAAAAGAAATTCAAAAAGGTCCGGATCACCGCGATGGCGCCGAGTTTGCCCAGCTGGTCCCAGCTCGGTGACACCGCGGTGCCGATGATGTCCGCGGCCAGTTGAAATTCCAGACCCAATACCAGGGCCCGCCCGAAAGTGAGGCGCACTCTGTTCAGACTGCCCGTCTGCGGCGCCACCAGGGTCCGCACCAGCAAGACCACCGCCACCGCGGCCCCCACCGTCACCAGAATGATGCTGACGGTTTCAATGGCCAGCCGCAGCCAGCCCACCAGGTTCACAAAATTTTCTTCCATGGGGGTCCGCTACTCCAAGTTGATAATGATCAAAGTCCAGGATTTCAAGGGTGCCTGGTTTTTTCTGGCTTGACTTTTTCGGCCCGCTCCCTTAGTTTGTGAAATATTGTTCATATCAAGGTTGACGGACTTTAGCTTGCAGCTGTCGTCCAAAGCCAGATAGGAGATCAGATCATGGCCGCCGCACTCACCGCCAGGGAAGTATGGCAGCAACTTGTGGAAGGGAATGACCGCTTTGTCAAGGGCAGCCCCCGGGGCCGCGACCTCCCGGCCCTGCGGGAAAGCCTGGTAAAAGGCCAGCATCCCCAGGCCGCGGTGCTCTGCTGTTCGGACTCCCGGGTGCCCGCGGAAGTCATTTTTGACCAGTGCCTGGGAGACCTGTTCGTGGTGCGCACCGCCGGCCTGGTGCTCGAGCCCACCAGCCTGGGCAGCCTGGAATACGCCGTGGCCCACCTGCACGTGCCCCTGTTGGTGATCAACGGCCACGAATTTTGCGGCGCGGTTACCGCCACGGTGCACCATCCCGACCTGGACGAAAGCCATATCACCGCAGTGGTGCAGCAGATCGCGCCCGCGGCCGCCCTGGCCAGGCAAAGCGGTCTGGCCGGTCCGGAACTGGTGGAAAAGGCCAACGACCTGCACCTGAAATCGCTCTATGAGGCCCTGGGCCAAAAAAGCCCCATTATGCGCCAGGCCCTGGGATCCCGGGCCCTGGGCGTGGTGCTGGCCAAGTACTTCCTTACCACCGGCCGGGTGGAAAAACTGGCCGCGACATTTTTTTAAAGAAAAGGGCCGGGGAATGGACCCCGGGCCTATATTTACTTATCAGACTCCTTTCCATACCATTTTCATGGCGCGATGAAACAACCGTAGGGGCCGACCCAGGTGTCGGCCCCTAACGGGCGGACACGCGGGTCCTCCCCTACGGGAGCCAGTTCTATGCAGGGCGAACCCGGCCCGCCCCATCAATCCTCCAGATTATGTAGGGTGCGCACCGCGCACCATAAGGTGCTCATACCACAAGCAGCCTCTGGGCAAAGCACCTGGGACTCCTCTCCCCCAAGACAGGTTTGTCCACCCCCGCGCTCAAATATACCGCCGCATCAGCTCGGTGGTGAACGCGTCCACCGTCTCAGGGGTGATCCCTTGTTGGCGGCAGTATTGGGCCACGTACGCGGCGTGCTCAGGAGCGTCCAGGTCTTCCAGGCCCGAGAAGAAGCCCATCCGCCGCCCCACCTTGTACAGCGTGCGCTGCTCGGGGTCCAGCCGGAGATAGGCCCGGAGAACCTCCAGCATCCGCTCCTTATCGTCGGGCAAAACCCCTTCCACTTCCGGCAGCAGATTGACGATATGGTCGCTCTGCACCCGGCTGGTAATGCCCTGCAGCGATTCCACCAACAGCAGCAGCTCCTGGACCATTAAATCATCCGAGGGCAGATTGAACCGGCCCTCCCGGGCCGCCGCGGCCAGGGGCGCATCAGAAGGCAAAGCCAGGGTGCGCAGGCGGATGAAATCAGGATTGATTTGATTCAGGGCCCGGGCGGTCTCGGTGGCATTTTCCTCCCACAGGTCCCGCCCGCCCAGGCCGGGCATGTAATACTCCGACAATTCCAGGCCCGCGGCCTTTATTTTTTGGCCGGCGGTGACATGAATTTTATGGCTGGCCCCCTTGCGCACCAGGCGCAGCACCTTATCCGAGCCGGACTCCATGCCGATATGCACCCTGGTCAACCCCGCCTGGCGCAGGGCCGTCAAGGTTTCCTCCGGCAGGCGGTACACGGTGCTGGAGCGGGTGTAACAAGTCACCCGCTCGATGGCGGGAAAGGTTTGCTTAAGGTAGCCCAGGATCTCGAGCAAATCCTCCGGCTTCAGGGCCAGGGCATCAGCATCCTGCAGGAAAACCTGGCGCGCCCCGTTTTTCAGCCACTTCAACGCGGCTTGAAAAGCCTGAGGATCAAGCGGGGAGAAGCTCGAGTCTCCCGGAGACGCCAAGGGGGAGCCGCCCGCCCCGGGCTCTGTTTGCTGTTGCCGGATAGCCTGGACCGCGGCCTGCACCGCGTCGATGTCCCGTTTGATCTGCGCCACCGGGCGGACTTCAAAGCGGCTTTTTTTATACAGGGGGCAGAAGGTACAGCGGTTCCAGGGGCAATTCCTCATTACCCTGAGCAGCAGGCTCCCCGCCTCGCTGGGCGGGCGAATGGGGCCTTGTTCAAAGCCCTGGTATTGATCAGCGGGAGCGGACATGGAAAAATGAGCTAAACAGATCTGGCTGGTAATATCTTCCCCTTTATATCATAACAATCACTCATGAGCCTGAAGCTCTCTCAAAAACTGGAAAAATTCGCTGCCGCGGGCCCCCGGGTCCGCCAGGACAAGTGGCGGCCAGGGCACGGTCGCCCCACCGGAATATGGCCGCCTAAATGGAATGCTGTTCACTTAAGCGCTATCGTAGGGGCAGGGTCTCCCTGCCCTCGGGCTGAAGGGCGGGGAAACGCCCCCCCTCCAAAAAATGAAATCCTCTTGCTTAAGCGAACCGCATAGCACGTAAGAAACTTTTCCAGGCACCCCTTTGGGCACCGGGGTGACAAGGCCAGGTTTGGCGCCAATTATGCATAGGGACTGAGTCTTTGTTTCATGAATTGCAAAAAGTTTACATGCCGAGGCCCGGCCAATTCCAGATGCCGATAAACCAGCAACTTGATGGCGTCTCCCATGATCAGCCAGACGATACAATAGGCCCAGATGACGCCCACGGCCCGCCAGGAAATGGGGGTGATGAGGCCGAAGGGATACACCACAAACAAGGTGGCCAAAAGTTTGGTCACGATCGCGGACCAGAGCAACAGGGCTGAAGGATGGGGTTTCCTTAAACACATACGGGGGGTGCGGGTGACAAACAGCGTCAGGTGACCGGCCACCGCCATCTTGAGGAAGATAAAGGTTTGAATCTGTCGAATATCGAGATTAAGCCAGTTCTTGGCCACCATCAGCATCAAAAAACTCCCCGCCACGCCGGTGAACCCCAGTACGGTGGAGATGGTGAGAACCCGGTGCATGTTCCACTTGACCGGTTCGGGATCCAGCCGCGTATTGTCGGACGCGATGGCCATGATGGGAACATCGTTGAAAAAGGCCAGCAGGATGATCATGATCGCGGTGATGGGATAGAAATTATAGACCACCATGGCCGCCACCACAAAAAGCATGATGCGCAAAGTCTCGACGATGCGGTAAATGGCGTAGCTGTTCATGCGCTCGAAGATCTTGCGGGCTTCTTCCACGGCCGTGACGATCACGGATAAACCGGGCGCGGTGAGCACCAGGTCCGCCGCGGCCCGGGCGGCATCCGTGGCGCCGCTGACGGCCACCCCCACGTCGGCCTGCTTGATGGCCGGCGCGTCATTCACCCCATCCCCGGTCATGCCCACGAAATGCCCCCGGGACTGCAAGGCCCGGACAATACCGTACTTATGTTCCGGAAAAACCCGGGCAAAGCCATCCGCCTGCTCGATTTTGTCGATCATGGCTTCAGTGGGATGGTCGAGGTCTTCGTCCCCCTTGAAAAGCTCGGTGGCAGGCTCGATGTCGGTCCCCAAATTAACTTGTTGGGCGATCTCACGGCCGATAGCCACATCATCGCCGGTCACCATCTTGATCTCGATCCCGTGGTTCTCGGCATTCTTAATGGTCTGGGCCGAGTCTTCCCGGGGCGGATCATAAAGGGGTAAAATCCCCAAAAATTGCCAGGGACCGCTATCGTCGGAACGCGCCACCCCCAGGGTACGATACCCTTTGCCCGCCAGCTCACTCACCGCCTTCTGCGCCTTGTCGTTCGCTTCTTTATCCATCTGACACAGTTCAATGATGACCTGAGGCGCGCCCTTGGTTACTTTAAAGGTCTTATTTTCTGCATCTTTGATAGTGCTTTCGGTCTTTTTGTGCACCGGATCAAAGGGCACAAACTCCACCTGGGTAAATTTCTCCAGCTTTTCCTTGTCCTTGTCCTTGAGTCCGGACAGCACCGCCAGGTCGATGGGGTCCTGATCGTCGGCCTCGGACGCCAGGGCCCCATAGAGCACCAGCTCTTCGGGGCTCGGCGCGCCGAAGGGCACCGGGTCCCCCAGGGTGAGCTTGTTTTGGGTCAGGGTGCCGGTTTTATCCGAACAGAGGATGTCAATGCCGGCCATCTCTTCAATGGATTCCAGTCGAGTGACGATGGCCTTCTTTTTGGACAGGGCCAGGGCGCCCACCGCCATGGTCACCGAGAGCACCGCGGGCATGGCCACCGGGATGGAAGCCACCACCAGGATGAGAGCAAACTGAATAAGCTTCAGGATGGAATCACCCCGCTCAAGTTGCACCAGGATGAGGATGGCCACCAAGCCGAGACTCATGTAGATGAGGTAGTCTCCGATGTGCAAAACCGCTTTCTGGAAATGGGAGGCCGCGCCGGCGGTCTCGACCAGGGAAGCGGTGCGGCCGAAGTAAGTGTGGCGGCCGGTCGCGACCACCAGGGCCACCATCTCCCCTTGTTTGGCCACGGAACCGGAATAAGCGATGTCCCCTACCTTTTTACTGACGGGGAGGGATTCGCCGGTCAGAGCGGCTTGATCCACACTCAGGAAATCTCCCTCGAGCAACTTGACGTCCGCGGGGATGATGTCACCCAGGCGGAGGCGGACGATGTCGCCGGGGACTAGTTCGGGCGCCGGAATGCCCTGCCACTGGCCGTCTCGGAGGACCCGGGCCCTGAGGGCCAGTTGTTTTTTGAGGGCGTCCAGGGCGTTGGAGGCCTTGAATTCCTGCCAGAAGCCCACCACGGCATTGAAGATCAGGAGGGCCAGAATAATGATCAGATCGGCCCAGTGTCTGACGATGGCCGAGAGTGCCGCGGCAATCTCGATCATCCAGGGAATGGGCCCCCAGAAGTAGCTGAGAAACTTGAGGAAAGGATTGACCTTTTTTTCTTCTATGGAATTGGGGCCAAACTGGGTTAGACGTTCCTGGACCTGGTCGCCGGACAGCCCCTGACGGGAGGTGTCCAGGGCGTCATAAAGTTCTTCCGCACTTCGCTTCTGGGCCTCATCAGTCTTGACTTGATCCATGGTCACGGGAACACTCTCCTTTGCTCTTCTTACCTTCGTATTCTCGGCCAGCCATGATTTATCTTGACTGGAAGATCTCGAGATCGGTTCCGGCCTCATAAAATCGGCGCGCCCGACGAATGGAAAAAAAGAAGCCCAGCCCGCCCCCGGCGCGGTGATCGCCGAACTGTCGTCAGCTATTTGCTGCGGCTGCCGAACAGGGACCCCAGGATGCCCCGCATGATCTGGCGGCCGATCTGGGTGCCTATGGAGCGGGCCGCGCTCTTGGCCATGTCCCCGAACAATTTGCCCGCCTGGTCCATCTGGGAGGGCGGCTGGTGTTTTCGGGCGGCGGCCTCGGCTTCGCCCGCTTCCCTGGCCTCTACTTTGGCCTGGAGAATTTCATAGGCCGATTCCCGGTCCACGGTCTTTTCGTAATGCCCGTAGAGCACCGAGGCCTGGATGACCCGGTCCCGCTCGGGAGGCGTCAGGGGCGTCAGGCGGCTCTGGGGCGGCATAACCCAGGCCCGCTCCACCTGGGTGGGTATGCCCTTTTCATCCAGCACGGAAATCAAGGCCTCCCCGACGCCCAGTTCGGTGATGGCCCGCACCACGTCCAGTCCGGGGTTGGGGCGGAAGGTCTCGGCCGCGGCCTTGACGGCCTTCTGGTCCCGGGGCGTGAAGGCCCGCAGGGCATGTTGCACCCGGTTGCCCAACTGCCCCAGCACCTCCTCGGGCAGGTCCAGGGGGTTTTGGGTGGCAAAATAGACCCCCACCCCCTTGGAGCGGATGAGGCGCACCACCTGTTCGATCTTGTCCACCAGGATTTTGGGCGCGTCCTCAAACAGCAGATGGGCCTCGTCAAAGAAAAAAATCAGCTTGGGCTGGGGCAGGTCTCCCACCTCGGGCAGCTCTTCGAACAGTTCCGACAAAAGCCACAGGAGCAGGGTGGCGTACAGGTTGGGGGCGTGGATCAGTTGGTCCGCGGCCAAAATGTTGATGACCCCCTCCCCGGTGGCCGAGGTCTGGAGCAGGTCGTCCAGGTTCAGGGCCGGCTCGCCGAACAGGCGCTCGGCTCCCTGCTGCTCCAGGACCAGCAGGTTGCGCTGGATGGCCCCGACGCTGGCCGCGGAAATATTGCCGTATTGCGTCCGGAACTGGGCCGCGTTGTCCCCGACATACTGCACCATGGCCCGAAGATCTTTCAGGTCCAGGAGCAACAGGCCGTGGTCGTCGGCCACCTGGAAGATGAGGCTCAAGACCCCGGTCTGGGTGTCGTTGAGATTGAGCAGCCGGGCCAGCAGCAGGGGCCCCATCTCGGAGATAGTGGTACGCACCGGGTGGCCCTGAACCCCGTCCACATCCCAGAAGACCACGGGAAAGCTCTGATAAACGAAGTCGCTCAGGTCCAGGTCCTCGACCCGGTCCGCCACCTTGGGGTGGTCGCCCCCCGGCTGGCACAGCCCCGACAGATCGCCTTTGATGTCCGCCATGAAGATGGGTATCCCCCGGCGGCTGAAATGCTCCGCCAACACCCGCAGGGTCACGGTTTTGCCCGTGCCCGTGGCCCCGGCGATGAGCCCGTGCCGGTTGGCCATCTGGGGCAGGATGCCGATGTCATTTTCCCCTCGGGCGATCACCAGGGAGTCAGAGGCCTCAGACATGGTGATTTTCTCTCTCTCTTACTCAGCTTCGACAGTTGTAAAAAAATAGTTTAGGGTTATCAATAGGTTAAGTCTTGTGAACAAAGCTTTACCACTACGCGCTGCTGCTCAGCGAGTCAG
>CAZLRL010000075.1:0-9422 GCA_964561645.1 uncultured Desulfobacterales bacterium | reverse complement strand
CTATAAACAATATTTTTTTACAGAAAACCGAAAACCGAAAACCGAAAACAGGTATTACTGAATCGGCCCGTCGCCCCCTTCCTCGTAAAACTTGAGGATTCCGGGCCGGTTGGTGTTGTCGATGTAGCGGTTCCAGATGTCTCGCAAATCCTGGATGGCCTGCTTGACGTCCAGCTCCAGGCCCTGGGCCCGGATCTGTCCCAGGGCATAGTAGAGCTCGTTCAGCAGGCGGATCTGGGTGATGCCCACCACCTGTTCCAGGACTTCCCCCTCCAGGTTTTCCAGGTTGATCTGCTCCAATTCCGCTAATTCCCGCAGGATTTCCTGGGCGATGCCGGTCAGCAGGTCCTGGTAATATTGGGGGCCGGAGAGGTCGATCTGCCTGCCCCGGCTCATGGTGATGAACGGGCCCGGCGGTTTAGTCGTCATACCTGTTTGTCTTTCAAATACTGGGTAATGGCGGTGTCGTAAGCGCTGGTGAGGGCAAAGACCTTGCGGGCCAACCGGAAGCGGGTGGCCAGGGTGGTGGCCCCCTGGTTGGCCGTCATTTCCTGCCTGATCCGGTCATAGTCCGCGGGATCGACCACTACCGTGACGGACTCATAGTTTTTTGCCGCGGCCCTAAGCAGGGTGGGGCCGCCGATGTCGATATTTTCGATGGCATCCTCCAGGGTGCAGCCCGGCTGGGCCACGGCCTTCTCAAACTGGTAGAGGTTCACCACCACCAGGTCGATGGGCGCGATGCCGTGCTGGGCCATCTGTTCCCGGTGTGCGGCCAAATCCCGGCGCCCCAGGATGCCCCCGTGGATCTTGGGATGCAGGGTTTTCACCCGCCCGTCCAGCATCTCCGGGAAACCGGTGTAATCCGAGACCTCCACCACCGCCACCCCTTTGTCTCGCAGCATTTTGGCGGTGCCGCCGGTGGACAGGATTTCCACGCCCGCCTCCGCCAGGAACCGGCCGAATGCCGCCAGACCGCTTTTGTCGGTGACGCTCATCAAGGCCCGCTTGATGGGCTCCATTTTCTCCCTCCTGTGAGTTGATTAGATAGGCGAGAAGACGACCAGGGCCACCTCTGACGCCTTTCCAAGTCTGCAATGTTGTCGTACTACAGGGGGGAAATTTATGCAAGGCGGGAAGTGCAGGGAATTTTCCTTTTCGAGCGGCCCGGTTTTCAGTAAGATAGCATCAGTATTCGTCGTTCTTGAGTTAAGCCGGAAGTACCCGGAAAGTTTTTAACCATCCGGCGATTTAGATCGATCATAATGTAGCCGTAGGCTTCAGCCTGCGCCACCACAGGTTGAAAACCTGTGCCACATTTTCCTTCATAAAATTTCTTTCGGGACATAACATATAGTTTTGTTGACGCGGAATTTCGGTGGGCAGTGCCCACCCTACGTAACTGATGTTATTTTGTGTAGGGGCGGGGTCTCCCCGCCCAAAAATCGAAGTAGTTTAACCCAGGGGCAGGGGAACCCTGCCCCTACGGGGGAGGATAATTGGAAGCCTTGGAATTAAAGGAAGTTCGGATGGGGAGTAAATTAAGACTGTTGCCCCGCAATTTTTGTGAGGGAAAAAAGGGTCCGTGGTCGCAAACCCCGCTCCGCCCCCGGAGATGCGACCGATTACCGCGGCAACTCTGCTGAGGAGGACGGCAACCGGATGGGAGCAACCCCGGCGGTGTCCGTCAGCCGCCTGAGCAAATATTTTCCCCTGATCACGCTGCGCCGTATTCTCACCGGCAAAGGGCAGCCGGGGGTCTGGGCTTTGCGGGAGGTGGATTTCGACCTCCAGCCGGGAGAGGTCCTGTTCATCCTGGGCCCCAACGGCTCCGGCAAAACCACCCTGGTCAAGCTGATCGCGGGACTCTTGGCCCCGACTACGGGGCGCATCCTGATACACGGCCAGGACAGCGCCCGCTATCCGCTCCAGGTGAGGCAGCGCCTGGGTTACATCACCTGCAATGAATACAGCTTTTACGGCCGCCTGTCGGGCTGGCAGAACCTGGCCTTTTTCGCCAAACTGCAAAACCTGGATCCCCACACCGCCATTCCCCCGGTAGTGGAAGACCTCAGGCTCACGGAATACCTGGACCGGCGCTTTTTTACCTATTCCACCGGCATCAAGCGGCGCCTGGACATCGCCCGGGGCCTGCTGCACCAGCCCGACATTTTGCTGTTGGACGAACCCACCACCAATCTCGATCCCTTGAGCGCCGCCAAGCTCCGCCAGCTTCTGGTCGATATTCAGGCCCAGGGCAAGACCATGATCATCGTTACCCACCGTCTGGAGGAGGTCCATAAACTGGGGGGGCGGGTGGCCATTGTCCAGGAGGGGCGCCTGCGGGAGGTAACGCCGCAACCCGAAGAAAACCTGGAGGAGCTTTATACCCGGATGGTGGGAGAGGAAATCCATGTGGTTTCGTAAGGTCACAGCTTTTGTGATCCGGGACTTTCTGTGGGAATTGAGTTATCCCCTCAATTTCTTCTGGCGGGGCGGCAGTATTTTTTTCAGCCTGGTCACCTTCTACTTTCTGGGCCGCCTGGTAGGCGGCGCCACCGCCGGTCTGGCCGCATACGGGGGGGGCGGCTATTTCCCCTTTGTCCTGGTGGGCTTGGCCCTGGCGGGCTTCCAGAGTGTGGCCCTGACCTCCATCACCATGGCCATGCAATATGGCATGTACACCGGCACCCTGGAGGCCATGTTGGTCACGCCCACCTCCCTGTCCACCATCGTCTTCTCCTCGGTGCTCTACAGGTTTGTGTCGGCGCTGCTGTCCATTGTGATCTACCTGGCCTTCGGGGCCTTGCTGTTCGGCTTTCCCCTGGCCCAAGCCGATTTTTTGGCGGCCGCGGTGGTGCTGGGCCTGGCCCTGCTGGCCCACCTGCCCCTGGGGATTTTCTCCGCCAGCTTTCTGCTGATTTTCAAACGCGGCGATCCCATCACCTCTCTGGTGGGGCACCTTTCCGCCCTTCTGGCCGGGGTTTATTTTCCCCTGACCGTGCTGCCCGGCTGGCTCCAGACGGTGTCCTTTTTTCTCCCTTTCACCCACGCCCTGGAGGGCCTGCGCCAGGCCGTCCTGAACGGCCGGACCGTGGTGGAACTGTCCACCGAAATCTTGGTCCTGAGCATATTTGCCGCCATCCTCCTGCCCCTGAGTCTGGCCGTGTTTTCCTATGCCATTTACCAGGCCAAACGCCTGGGGACGTTGTCTCAGTTTTAGTCCGCTTTTTTCATGAACTTCTTAAGCAGACCTGTATCTATCTGGAATATATAGCTAAGAGATACCTCTGCAAAAATCTCTTCGTCGCCCGAAAAATTTTCGCTTTATTTCAGGATATTCTAGAGCAGGCACCCTCGCCTGGAAAATACAGCCGGGGAAGGCTGTTCTACATGATTTTGCAGAGGTCTCTAAGATTAATAGTCTGAAAAGCAGCGGGTTTTTTTGCACAGGCGGGACGCCTGTGCTCCCGAGTTACGGGGTTGGGGGAGGGAGTTTGAGGGAGGGGGCAGGGGTCCGCCGACCCCTGGCCCCTTCCCTCAACCTGACTATCTCGCCCTAAGCAAACACCACCGGCGGCGCGTCTTTTTTGCGTTCGCTGATGCCGCCGATGACAAAAGCCTCTTCCTGGAGACCCTGGAGGCGCAGGAGCACATCGTTTTCCTGTTCCGGGGGTACCACCACCACCAGGCCGATGCCGTAATTGAAGGTGCGGAGCATTTCCTCCAGGGGAATGTTGCCCAATTCCTGGAGGAACTTGAAAATGGGGGGTACCGGCCAGCTGTCCAGTTTGATGACCGCCTGGCAGGAACGCGGCAGGATGCGGGGGATATTACCGTACAGCCCCCCGCCGGTGATGTGGCAGATACCGGTGAGACGGAAGTCCCGGAGCAGATTGAGGACGGTTTCCACATAAATGCGGGTGGGCTTGAGGAGCTCGTCCCCCAGCAGACCGCCCAGGATGGGTACGTCGTTTAAGACCGAATAATTGCGGCGTTCAAACAGAACCTTGCGCACCAGGGAATAGCCGTTGGAGTGCAGGCCGCTGGAGGCCAGGCCGATCAGGCGCTGCCCCACCCCGATGTCGGAGCCGTCCAGCAGGTGCTCCCGTTCCACCACGCCCACCACGAACCCGGCCAGGTCGTAGTCCCCGGGTTGGTACATGCCCGGCATTTCCGCGGTTTCGCCCCCGATGAGGGAGCAGCGGGCCTGCTGGCACCCGGCCGTGATCCCCTCGATGATCTGCACCGCGGTCTCGGGCTCGAGCCGGCCCATGGACAGATAGTCCAGGAAAAACAAGGGCGTGGCGCCACAGGTGATGATATCGTTGACGCACATGGCCACCAGATCGATGCCGATGGTGTGATGGCGGTCCATCAGGGTGGCGATTTTGATTTTGGTGCCCACCCCGTCCGTGGCTGAAACCAGTACCGGGTTTTTAAATTTCTCCACGTCGAGATGGAACAAACCGCCGAAGCCGCCGATCTCGCCGATGACGCCGGTGCGATGGGTGGCTTTCACTAACGGGCGGATACTCTGAACAAAGGCGTCGGCCTTGTCGATATCAACCCCGGCTTCTTTGTATGATATGGACTCGCTCATGGACCGGCCCCCCTCCTGGCCGCAGCGGTAGTATGATTTTGTTTCCCAGGGTGGTAAGAGAGTGAAACAGGAGAGTCAGGAACGGGAGCTGTCGGTCTCCGTGTCGCTGCATTTACCACAGATCTGCTCAGCTTCCCCGGTGGGGACGGACCACTGGGCGCCGCATTTGGGACAGAGGCACTCGCAGCCTTCCAGGATATAATCTCCCCCTTGAATCCGGATGGCTTTGCCGTTCACCAGGGCGTCAGCCACCACCTGATGGGCCCGGGCCAACATCCGGGTGACTGTGGGCCGGGACACCTGAAGCTGTTTGGCAGTCTCTTCGTGACTCAGGCCCTGAAGATCGGATAATCTCAAGGCCTCCAGTTCATCCACTGTGATGAGCGCGTGTTCCAAAACTCTCAAAGGGATACCCTGGGGTTTAAAGAAAGTTACCCCGGGCTCCCGCTTCACCATTCGGTATTTTTTCGGTCTGGGCATTCTCTCGCCATATTTTATTTATTCTTTTTATTAACCATGGCTGTATAACCTGTCAAGGAGAAACCCCAAAGTCCTGGCACCCGCCGATTGACGACCATCTCAAAAGGCATTATGTTGAAAAGACCCGGCGCCCTGGACGGGGGCACCGGTTGCCGGTGCGGCTTTGCCGGCCATCAGAGCTTGGAAAGGAAGGTCCATGGGGGAGAACCAGCGCCGTCGGGTGGAAGAATGCGCCCGGCATGTGGCGGATCGAATCGACCTGCAGCCGGAGTGGGGTATCATCACCGGGACCGGCCAAAGGCTTCTGGCCGAAAGCCTGACCGACGCGGGGGCCATATCCTATCAGGACTTGCCCCATTTTCCTCCCGCCACCAGTCCCTCTCATCAGGGAAAATTGTGCTGGGGCAAACTCTCCGGGCGGCCGACCCTGGTTTTTCAAGGGCGGCTGCATTTTTACGAAGGCTATTCCCTGGCCCAGGTGACCCTGCCGGTGCGTCTGCTGGCGGCTCTGGGAGTGAAAAACCTTATCGTCACCAATGCCGCCGGCGGCTTGAACCCCCATTTTTCGGGGGGCGATCTCATGCTCATCAGCGATCACCTCAACCTTTTGGGGGACAACCCCCTGGTGGGGGAAAACGTGGAGGAGTGGGGGCCTCGCTTTCCCGACCTGACCCAGGCCTACGACCGCGCTTGGCGAAAGTTGGCCGAGGAAGTAGCCCGGCGGCAGGGCCTCACCCTGCGCCACGGGGTCTATGTGGCCGTGAAAGGGCCCAGTCTGGAGACCCCGGCGGAAACCAGGTTCCTGCGGCTCATCGGCGCCGATGCGGTGGGCATGTCCACCGTGGCCGAAGTGATCGCCGGGGTGCATGCGGGACTGCGGATTTTGGGAATCTCCATTATCAGCAACGTCAATCTGCCCGACGCCATGGCCGCGATAACCATTGAGGACGTGGTGGCCACGGTGGGCCGGGCTGAATCCCGCCTGGTCCAGCTCCTTACCGGGGTCCTGGCCGAGGCCTGAAAGGCAGGGACGGGGGTGGGAGAGGAAACCAGCAGTTATCGGGCGTGCCGTACCTGCCGACGACGGTGACCACGGGCCGCTTATGACCTGAGGATCAGAATCATTTCGAGCTTAACGAACCATCATGACTGAAAAATCACCCGAACTATGAAAAAATATAGAACCGCCGCCCCCGGCGGTTTCAACGCCGGCGTGGGCGCGGGCGCTCCATTGTCATTAAATATAAAGAGCAAAATCTCGCCCCTTCAAGGAGTTGAGATCCTGCACTCCGTTCAGGATGACAAAAACAGACACCAAACCAGCAAAAATAACCTAGAAATGTAGGGTGCGTCTTACGCACCACCTTGAGCGCCTAATTCTACCGCGTTGACTATGTATCGGTCTGGGCCCAGAACAAAAAAGCGAAGACGGAGGTAACGGAAGGGAAAAGGAGGGTCAAGGCGAGGGAATCCTCTCCTGTTCAAAACCGAGAGTTTTTCCCTCCCCCGAGGTGAGCGGATAATCCTATTCTGCAGCCAGGTTGAGGCCGGGCTTATTCCTGCTTCTTTTTCTTCCGACCCTTGGGTCCCTTGGCCCGCTTGGGCGGAGGCGCAGTGGAGGCGATCACCTCCATATCCATTTCCTCCGGCGCGGCCTTGGGCTTGGCCTTGGCGGCGGGTTTCTTGGCTGCGGCTTTCTTGGCCGGGGCCGCCTTGGGAGCAGCAGCTTTGCCAGCCGCCGCCTGGGGCGCGGCCGGGGCCTCATCGCTTAAAATGTAGACCCGATCGGCAGTAGGCAGATTTTCTAAGGAGGCGTTACACTCCTGGCACGACTTGAGATCCAGCGGATTGGCCGCCTGGCATTTAGGGCATTTCAGCCACAGCCCCATGTAGGCTCCTCCTGTGGTTTTTTGTAACCATTAGCAAACCTAGAGGGAATCTTCAAGCTTTTTCTTTGAGTTAATGCGGGATTGGCAAGGTTTTTATGGTTTTTAGGCCCCAAGAAAATTCGGCTCACGGGTTTTCTGGAGAAGAACAAACTCTTATTAAAGCTCATCAAGAGAGGTGTCATGAACAAGCGCATTATTACCACCGACCAGGCTGCCGCCGCGGTGGGGCCCTATAGCCAGGCAGTGGCCGCGGGCCCCTTTGTGTTTATCTCCGGCCAGATTCCCCTCAATCAGCAAGGGCAAATGGTCCAGGGGGATATTGTGGTGCAAACCGTCCAGGTCATCGAAAACCTGAAGGCCGTGCTCAGTGCCGCCGGCCTGTCCCTGGCGGATGTGGTCAAAACCACGGTTTTTCTGGCGGACATGGCCGATTTCGCGAAAATGAACCGGGTCTACGCCGAATTTTTTCCGGAGAATCCCCCGGCCCGGAGCACTTTCGAGGTGGCCGCCCTGCCCCGGAATGCGTCGGTGGAAATTGAAGCCGTGGCTTTCAAAAAGGGCTAGCCGGGAGGAATAACGAGACGGGATTCTTCCTACAAACCTTGGCTCTGTCAATTGTTCTGTAGCCGCAGGCCTTGGCCCGCGCCCCTGTGGGGTCACTATTTTTTCGCCAGCTAAAGCTTGGACGGCTCCATCTTGGGGCCGCGGGGCAGAAAAACCCTGCGCCTTCCTGGGGTCCTTGCTGGTGCTGTGGCTGGCCATTGAGCTGCTGGAGGCCGAGATCGACCGGCTGGGCGGCGGCGAACTCCAGCTCAGCCTGTTTGCGGGGGTGGGCCTGGTGGCCTTTATCCGCAAAATCCTCATCGCCACCCTGTCCCATGAAAGTATCCAGATGGAGACGGTCTACCTGGGGGGCATTTCTGTCTTCGGCATCATTTACTGGTTCATCGCCCGGGCCGAGGCCCGGAAATAACGGTGGGAGGTGGGCCGCCAGGTCGACGGGAGGCGGGATGCGCTTTGTTTCCCGCCCTACACTTGGTTGGATTTTTTTATGATCCCCGTTGAAAAAGCCACACCAGGAACAGCACCAGGACCCCGCCCAGGATGGCCAACCCCAGGCTCCTGAGGTCAAAGCCGCGCACCTGGCCCCAGCCCATCTGGGTGCCGATGAAACCGCCCACCACCGCGCCGATGATGCCGAGGAGGATGGTGGCTATCAGGCCCATGGGCTGGCGGCCCGGCATGAAGAACCGCGCCAGGATACCCACCAGCAAGCCCAGGAAAATCCAGGCGATGATTCCCATAGGTTTCTCCGGTTGATTTTAGAAAAATCCCAAATAAGGCGGGATGCGCTTCGCTTTCCCGCCCTACACTTTCTAAGTTAGTTTAATTAAAAATCATTTGCGATTGTAAAAATAGAAGCGACGGCTCCTTTAGCAGTAGGTTTTGAAATAGTTTCTCGTGAAGAAATTTCTTTTTTCAAATGGACTAGATTCCTAAAATGTCTTACTGAATCTGTAAGTCTATATATTGCTGACTTTAGAAGGTTGTTCTGTGCGCAAGTTTGAATATATGAATCGAAAGTGTTGTTATGGACTTTAATATTTTTATATTCTAAATAAATTCTCAACAATTCCTCTATCACACTGCCTGCCAATATGACTGCAGGTTTAGAAAATCCGTATCTCGCCAATAAATATGCCTGCCCAACATCTCGCATAATAATCTTTCTCTTAAATGCGTCTTGAACAAAATATATTTTTTTCCCGAAGGCTCTCTTCGTAATATCATATTCTTTATGGATCTCATGCCATGCCTTTGTGGGGTCTATTAGAACAATTTCGCTTGATGCATGTTTTACCTCTCCAACTTTCTGCCGACTATTTTCCTTTTTAGAAAGCCAGAACTTTACCAACTCTCTTTTTCTTTGAGGGGAAAATGCACCCTGAGCCAGAACTGTAGGGCGGGAAAGCGAAGCGCATCCCGCCATTTGTATTTAAGGCGTCATCAATAAGCTGCTGTCCAAACATCCTCAGGTGTGAATCTCCACCACGTCCCCTTCCCTAAGGGTGTAGTCCCGCTGCACCCGCTGGCCCTCGAAGGTGTCCTGGCCCCAGACCCGGGCAAACTTGAAACTGCGCCCCAGATCGTGGTGAATGCGGTCCGCCAGCTCCACCAGGGTGGTCCGGGCCGGCACCACGAAGGGCGATTTGAAATTGGCGGCCTTGCCGGGGGCCCGGGTGTAAACGCGGACCAGGTCCAAAAACTCAAACAGCGCGGCCCGCAGTTCCGGCAGGCTCTCGCCGGTGAGCGCTGACACGGTCTGGACCGGCAGGTCGTCGCCCAGGACCTCCAGGTATAATTCCAGTTCTTCGGGGTCGGGCAGCAGATCGATCTTGTTGAAGATTACCAGGGTGCGCCGGGCCTCCAGCTTGGAGTCCGGGGGATTG
>CAZLRL010000074.1:0-9441 GCA_964561645.1 uncultured Desulfobacterales bacterium | reverse complement strand
CCATCCGGGAAGGCGGCCGCACTGTCGGCGCCGGCGTGGTCAGCGATATTATTGAGTAGGAGCGGGCCTCAGATGATCACTCCCAAAATTCGCATTCGCTTGCGGTCCTATGACCACAAGCTCCTTGACAAATCAGTGCAGGAGATCGTGGAGACGGCCCGGTCCACCGGGGCAAGGGTAGCCGGTCCCATTCCCTTGCCCACGGAAATCAACAAATATTGCGTACTGCGCTCGCCCCATATCGACAAAAAGTCCCGGGAGCAGTTTGAGATCAGGACCTACAAACGCTTGCTGGATATTCTCGAACCCACCCAGCAGACCATGGATGCCATCAGCAAATTGGACCTGGCCGCGGGGGTGGACGTGGAAATAAGAGTGTAGGGTACTGTTTTCGATCTTCTGTTTTTGTTAAAATATTAAGAGCTTAGCAGCATAGATCAACAGAAAACAGGATACAGAAAACAGCCAACAGGAGCCCAAAATGCCTGGCGGGATATACGGCAGAAAACTCGGCATGACCCGGATTTTTGAAGAAGACGGCGAGGTGGTGCCGGTAACGGTTATCGAAGCCGGCCCCTGCTTTGTGGTGCAAAAAAAGACCAGCGGCAAAGACGGTTATGAGGCCGTGCAGGTGGGCTACGACCGTCGGCCCCTGGCCAAAAGCAACAAGCCGGAGCAGGGCCACCTGGAAAAGCACGGCAGCAAGAGTGGCTTTGCGGTCTTGAAAGAGCTCAAGGTGGACAGCGCCGAGGAATATGAAAGCGGCCAGGAAATCACCGTGGAGCAGTTCGCCATCGGCGACCGGCTCAGCGTCACCGGGACCTCCAAGGGCCGGGGCTTTACCGGCACGGTCAAGCGCTGGGGCTTCCGCATCGGTCCCATGACCCACGGTTCCATGTCCCACCGGGCCCCGGGCTCCATCGGCGCCAGTGCCACCCCCTCCCGGGTCATCAAAGGCAAAAAAATGCCCGGCCGCATGGGCAATGCCCGGGTGACGGTGAAAAACCTGGAAGTCATTGACGTACGTCCGGAAGACAATCTCCTGCTGGTGAAAGGAGCGGTGCCCGGCCCCAGGCGGGGACTGCTGTTTATCCAGAAGGTCGGGTAATATCATGGCATTGGTTGATATTTACAACGTCAATAAAGAGAAGGTGGGGGAAGTGGACCTCAAAGAGGACATCTTCGAGGTGGAAATCAAGCCTCACCTGCTCCATGAAGTCGTGGTCTGGCAGCGGGCCTGCCGCCGGGGCGGCAACGCCTCCACCAAAACCCGGGGCGAAGTCGCGGGCAGCGGCCGCAAGCCCTGGCGCCAGAAAGGCACCGGGCGATCCCGGGTGGGTTCTGTGCGTACCCCCATCTGGCGGGGCGGCGGCACCGTCTTCGGCCCCAGACCCCGCAGCTACGCTTACGCCCTGCCGAAAAAGGTGCGGCGGGCCGCGCTGAAGATGGCCCTGAGCAGCAAGCTGGCCAGCGGGCAACTGGTGGTGCTGGACGAGTACCCCGACACCGGTCCCAAGACCAAGGAATTTGTCCAGGTGATGAAAAATTTCGACCTGAAAAAGGCTCTGTTCATCACCCTGGAGGGCCATAAAAACCTGGAGTTGTCGGCCCGGAACGTCCCCTACGTCCAGGTTTTGCCCGCGGCAGGGCTGAATGTCTATGACATTTTGCGCTACGAGCACCTGGTGCTGCTCTCGCCGGCGGTGGCCGCCATTGAAGCGAGGTTGACGTCATGAAGCCGCACCATCAGGTCATCAAGGGCCCCATCATTACGGAAAAATCCCACCTGCAGAAGGCGGAGAGCAACAAGGTCACCTTCCAGGTGGATGTCAAGGCCAACAAAATAGAGATCCGCAAGGCCGTTGAAGAGCTCTTCAAGGTGAAGGTGCTGGCCGTCAACACCATCAATATTCGAGGCAAAAAGAAACGCCTGGGCCGCACCGAAGGGGCGCGCGCGAATTGGAAGAAGGCGGTGGTGACCCTGGCGCCGGGAGAAAAGATTCCCGGTTTGGAAGGGCTGTAATAGCTATGAGCTATGAGCTGTGAGCTATGAAAAGAATGGATTGTGAAGGATTTTAAAAAACAAAAGGTTTGGGACAAAAGTCATCAATTAACTTTAGCAGTTTATAAGGTAAGTGATAAATTTCCGAAAGAAGAACTTTACGGCTTAACCAGTCAAATACGGCGGGCGTGCTGTTCAATTCCTGCCAATATTGCTGAAGGTTGTGGAACACATAGCGAGGCAGAATTAGCCCGATTTTTGAAAATTGCCCGAGGGTCGGCCAGCGAATTGGAGTATCATTTGCTGCTGGCGCGGGACCTCGGCTTGTTGCCAATTTTAGAATATGAACGGTTAATAAAAGAACTCGAAGAAATTCAGAGGATGTTAACTTCATTTATAAAGACAACTAAAGCTCAAAGCTCAAAGCTCAAAGCTCAAAGCTCAGAGCCTAAAGCCTAAAGCTTAGAGCTGAAACCCAAAGGTAACAACCATGGCACTTATTTCGCGCAAACCCACTTCCCCGGGGCGGCGCTTTCAAACGGTCTCGGATTTTACCGAGATCACCCGCGTCGAACCGGAGAAAAGTCTGCTGGAGCCCCTGAAAAAGTCGGGGGGCCGGAACAACCGCGGCCGGCGTACCGCCCGGCACCGGGGTGGGGGACACAAACGACTGTATAGGCGCATCGACTTCAAGCGGGAAAAGCTCGAGGTGCCCGCTAAAGTGGCGTCCATCGAATACGACCCCAACCGCTCGGCCCGCATTGCCCTGCTGCATTACCGGGACGGCGAGAAGCGCTACATCCTGGCGCCTGTGGGTCTGAAGGTGGGGGACGAGGTGGTCAGCAGCACCGCGGCGGATATTAAACCGGGGAACTCTTTGCCCCTGGCCAACATCCCGGCGGGGACCATGGTGCACAACGTCGAGCTCAAGCCCCGGAAGGGGGGCCAATTGGCTCGCTCGGCGGGCGCCGCGGTCCAGCTCATGGCCAAGGAAGGTAACTACGCCAACATCAAGCTGCCTTCCGGTGAAATACGGCTGGTGCCCCTGGCCTGCCGGGCCACCATCGGCCAGCTCAGCAACGTGGAACACGAAAACGTCTCCCTGGGCAAGGCCGGGCGCAAACGCTGGCTGGGCCGCCGGCCCCATACCCGCGGTGTGGCCATGAACCCGGTGGATCACCCCCTGGGCGGGGGCGAAGGCAAAAGCTCCGGGGGCCGCCATCCCTGCTCCCCCTGGGGTGTGCCCACCAAGGGTTATAAAACCCGCAAGCCCAAAGAAAGCGACCGCTATATCATCAAGCGGCGGAAATAGAGGTAATTGTGCCCCGTTCACTGAAAAAAGGACCGTTTGTCGATGATCATTTAGTCTTCAAGGTGCAAAGGGCCAGAGACACCCAGGACCGCCGGGTCATCAAGACCTGGTCCCGGCGCTCCACCATCACCCCGGAATTCATCGGGTTGACCCTGGCGGTGCACAACGGCAAAAAGTTCATTCCCGTCTACGTCACCGAAAATATGGTGGGCCACAAGCTGGGGGAATTTGCTCCCACCCGCCACTTCGGCGGCCACGCCGGCGACCGTAAGACCAGGCTGAGAAGGTAACCATGGAAATCACGGCCAGAGCGAGATACGTGCGCATTTCTCCCACCAAGCTGAGGCTGGTGGCCCGGCCGCTCCGGGGCAAACCCGTGGAGGAGGCCCTGCAACTGCTGCAATTCACTCCCAAGAAGGGGGCCCGCCTGATACACAAGGTGGTGGAGCAGGCGGTGGCCAATGCTGAACAGCGGCCCCAGGTGGACGTGGATACCTTGTTCATCAAACATATCTCGGTGGATGGCGGCCCCAGCCTCAAACGGTTCATGACCCGGGCCATGGGGCGGGCCACCCGCATTTTGAAAAGAATGAGCCATATCACCGTGGTCCTGGCCGAAGGTCCGGAAAAGAAACCCGCCCAAGCGCGGCGCTGAGGAGGAAGCGTGGGTCAAAAAGTACATCCCATCGGATTCCGGGTTGGCGTTTATCGGCCCTGGGATTCCATCTGGTTCGCCAAAAAAGACTTTGCGGACCTGGTCCTGGAGGACCGCAAAATCCGGGATTTCATCAAGAAGGACCCGGACTTCAAGGGCGCCGGGATCGCTGGCGTGGATATCAAGCGCGCGGCCCAGAAGTTAACCATCAAGATCCACACTTCCCGACCGGGGATGGTCATCGGCCAGAAAGGCAAAAAGATCGACGACTTGCGGCGCCGCCTGGAAAGAATGCTGGGCCGCGACCTGATCATCGATGTCCAGGAAGTGCGCAAGCCCGAAATCAACGCCCAACTGGTGGCGGAAAACATCGCCCTGCAGCTGGAGCGCCGGGTGTCCTTCCGCCGGGCCATGAAAAAGGCCGTGGGCCAGGCCCAGAAATTCGGGGCCAAGGGCATCAAAGTCCGGGTCAAAGGCCGCCTGGCCGGCGCCGAAATCGCCCGCCAGGAGTGGTACCGGGAAGGCCGGGTGCCCCTGCATACCTTGCGGGCTTACATCGACTACGGCTTTGCCGAGGCCCGGACCACTTACGGCGTCATCGGGGTCAAAACCTGGATTTTCCACGGGGAGTTGTTGGGCGCCGAAGAGACGGGTTTTTAGAGCTTTGAGCACTGAGCTTTGAGCTTTGAGCCTAAGAGACAGTCATAGCTGAGATAGTGACGTAACCAAGGCTCCGGCAGTGGGGTGGAGCCAGAGGGAATATAACCATGCTGAGTCCCAAACGGGTTAAATATCGCAAGATGCAAAAAGGCCGGATGAAGGGCAAGGCCATGCGGGGTAATTACCTGGCCTTCGGCGACTACGGCCTCCAGGCCCTGGAAGCGTCCTGGATCACCAACCAGCAAATCGAATCGGCCCGGATCGCCATCACCCGCCACGTCAAGCGGGGCGGCAAGATCTGGATTCGGATTTTTCCGGACAAGCCCTATACCAAAAAGCCGGCGGAAACCCGTATGGGTAAAGGTAAGGGAAGCCCCGAAGGCTGGGTGGCGGTGGTCAAACCCGGCCGCGTCCTCTATGAACTGTCCGGGGTCGCCCCGGAGGTGGCCAAAGAGGCCCTGCGCCTGGCTTCCATGAAGCTTCCCATTGCCACCAAAATTCTGGTCCGGGAAACCGTCTAGGAGGCGCCAAGGTTATGAAAGCGGCGGATTTACGGGACTTGACCACGGAAGAGTTGGCGGCCAAACTGCGGGAGCTGAACGACGAGCTCTTCAAGCTTCGTTTTCAGCACAGCACCAACCAATTGGACAACACGGGCCGGCTGGGCTGGGCCAGGCGGGATCTGGCCCGGGTGAAGACCGTGCTCACGGAAAAGACCGGGGAAAAGTGGTAGGGAAGTAACTATGGAAAAACGACGCGGCGTGCGCAAAACCCGAGAAGGGATCGTAATCAGCGACAAGATGGATAAGACGGTGGTGGTGGAAGTCAAGCGCCTGGTGTCTCATCCTCTCTACCACAAGATCATCCGGCGGCGGAACAATTTCAAGGCCCACGACCCGGAAAATCTCTGTAATATCGGCGACAAGGTGCTCATCGAAGAGACCCGGCCCCTGAGCCGCGACAAGCGCTGGCGGGTGAAAAAAATTTTAGAAAAAGCCCAATAAGACTCAAGCAGCCCGGACGCTGAAGCCGGGGGCTGCCAAAATATTTCCAACTGGACAGTAACTGTGGCGGACACAGGATATTTATCATGATACAGGTTCATACCAACTTAACCGTGGCCGATAATTCCGGGGCCAAACGCCTGTTTTGCATTCGGGTCCTGGGAGGCACGAGACGACGTTATGCCCGGGTGGGCGACATCATTGTCGTGACCGTGAAAGAGGCCCTGCCCCACTCCAAGGTGAAAAAGGGTGATGTCATGCGGGCGGTAGTGGTGCGCACCGTGAAGGAAACCCGGCGCCCCGACGGCTCCTACATCAAATTCGACGACAACTCTGCGGTGCTGATCAACCCCCAGGGGGACCCCATCGGCACCCGGATTTTCGGCCCCGTGGCCCGGGAGCTTCGAGCCAAGCGCTTTATGAAAATCATCTCCCTGGCCCCAGAGGTGCTTTAATATGCCGAAAGCCAAGAAAAAACCGCTAGAACCGGTACCCATACGAATGAAAAGAAATGACCTGGTGGAGGTCCTTTCCGGCCGCGAGGCCGGGAAAACCGGCAAGATTCTCAAGGTTATCCCGGACAAAAACCAGGTGGTGGTGGAAAAAGTAAATATGGTCAAGAGGCACACCCGCCCTTCGGCCGCCACCGGGCAGGGGGGCATCATCGAGCGGGAGGCACCGCTCCACGTATCCAAAGTTATGCTCATCTGCCCCAAGTGCGCCACAGCCGGGCGCTTTAGCTTCACGACTACGGGAGACAAGAAAAAGTCCCGGGTTTGTCGCCGTTGCAAGGAACTCATCGATGGCTGAGAAAGTAACCTCGCGGCTCTATGACTTCTACCGGCAGGAATGCATCCCCAAGATGATGCAGGAATTCCGGTATAAAAGCCCCATGCAGGTCCCCAAACTGGAAAAGATCGTCATCAACATGGGATTGGGGGAGGCCATCCAGAACATCAAGCTCCTGGAGTCGGCCAGCGGGGAGTTGGCGGCTATCGCCGGCCAGAAACCGGTGGTCACCCGGGCCAAGCGCTCCATCGCCGCGTTCAAGCTCCGGGAGGGCATGCCCATCGGTTGCATGGTGACCTTGCGCCAGAGCCGGATGTACGAATTCTTCGATAAGCTGGTGAACGTGGTCCTGCCCCGGGTGCGGGATTTCCGGGGTCTGAGCGACAAGTCCTTTGACGGCCGGGGCAACTACACCCTGGGCATCAAAGAGCAGATCATCTTCCCCGAAATCGACTATGACAAGATCGACAAAGTCAAGGGCATGAACATAACCATTGTCACCACGGCGCCCACGGACGAGGAGAGCAGGCATTTGCTGACCCTCATGGGAATGCCTTTCAAGAGATAGGGCGGAGAGAAAATGGCCAAAAAATCGCAGATAGCCAAAGCCAAGCGCACTCCCAAGTTTGCCGTGCGGGAATACAACCGCTGTCCCCTGTGCGGGCGCCCCCGGGCCTTTTTACGGAAATTCGGCATCTGCCGCATCTGTTTTCGGAACATGGCCTTGCGGGGCGAAATCCCCGGGGTGATCAAATCCAGCTGGTAGGCGGGAGAGGACAATCATGAGCATGACGGACACCATCGGGGACATGTTGACCCGCATCCGCAACGGCGGCAAGGCGCGGTTCGACAAGGTGGATATTCCCGCCTCCCGCATGAAAATTTCCCTGGCCCGCATCTTCAAGGATGAGGGCTTTATCAAGAATTACAAGGTTATCAAAGACAATAAACAGGGGATCCTCAGGATCTATCTCAAATATGACGACCAGAGTAAGCCCATGATCCACCGGGTGGAACGGGTGAGCAAGCCCAGTCGGCGGGTGTACGCCGGCTGCGAGGAGTTGCCCAAGGTTCAGGGAGGCCTGGGGGTGGCGGTAATTTCCACCTCCAAGGGGGTCATGAGCGACCGCCAGGCCCGGAAACTCGGGGTAGGCGGCGAAGTACTCTGTCAGGTCTGGTAAGGGTATATTATGAGTCGTATCGGTAAAATGCCCATTGCTCTACCCTCCGGGGTAAAAACCAAGCTGGACGGCCGTCAGCTGACGGTCACCGGTCCCCAGGGGACGCTCTCCCGGGAGTTGCCCCCGCGGGTGCGCCTGGAAATGGATGCTAAAGAGATCCGGGTGGTCCCCGAGGATGACCACCGCCTGAGCCGGTCCTTCTGGGGCCTGGCCCGGACGCTGGTAGACAACATGGTCACCGGCGTCAGCCAGGGCTTTACCAAGGGCCTGGAAATCGTGGGCACGGGTTACAAAGTGGAGGCCAAGGGCAATTCCCTGATGTTAAGCCTGGGCTACTCCAACCCGGTGGAATTTCCCCTGCCCGAGGGTATCACGGCCGAGGTGCTGGATAAGGGCACCCGCTTCCAGCTCAAAGGCATCGACAAGGAAAAGTTGGGGCAAACCGTGGCTAATATCCGGGGTATCAGGCCGCCGGACGTGTATAAAGGCAAAGGGGTGCGCTACGCCGGTGAAAAACTGCGCCGCAAGGTCGGTAAGGCGGGCGCCCGCTAAGAGGTTTTGTAACATGGGTAAAATGACTCCCCGCCAGGCCATGCGCGTCAAACGCAAGAGCCGCATCCGCAAGAAAATCAGCGGCACCGAAGCACGCCCCCGTCTGACCGTGTTTCGGAGCACCAAACATATTTACGCCCAACTCATCGACGATCTCCAGGGGGTGACCCTGGCGTCGGCCGGAACCCTGTCTCCGGAGATCAAAGACAAACTGAGCGGCCTGAAAAAGCGGGAAGCCGCCCGGGAGGTGGGGAAACTCCTGGCCGACAAGGCCAAGCATAAAGGCATCGAGCAGGTGGTTTTCGACCGCAACGGCTTTCTCTATCACGGCCGGGTCCGGAGCCTGGCCGAGAGTTGCCGGGAGCATGGGTTGGTATTTTAGCCATGAGCTGTGGGCTATGAGCGGTGAGCTTAAAAGCCAAAGGCTTTATTTAGGCTAAAAGGCCCGGATAGAATAGCGACCATTACATAAAGTGAGGGCACAGGCCCTAAATATTTCAAAGCTCAAAGCTCACAGCTCAAAGCTGAACCAGGAGGCAAGAGTTTGTTCGAAACCGAGGCGCAGGAAGTCCAGTTTATAGATAAGGTGGTGAGCATCAACCGCGTCGCCAAAGTAGTAAAGGGCGGACGCCGGTTTCGCTTCAGCGCCATTGTGGTGGTCGGGGACGGCCAGGGCCGGGTAGGCGCCGGCCTGGGCAAGGCCCAAGAAGTGCCGGAAGCCATCCGCAAGGCCCTGGAAAATGCCAAAAAGGAAATGATCCAGGTGCCCATCCTCAACAATACCATCCCTTATGCGGTGACGGGTCGATACGGCTCCGGCAAAGTTCTCCTGCGCCCGGCCGCGGAAGGTACCGGGGTCATCGCCGGCGGGCCGGTGCGGGCCGTGGTGGAGGTGTCCGGCATCAAAAACGTGCTGACCAAGTGCCTGGGCTCCCACAACCCCCACAACGCGGTGAAAGCCACCATGGAGGCCCTGCGCCAGCTGGCCAGCCCCGAGCAGGTGGCCCAGCGCCGCAACCGCCCCCTGTCGGACCTGATGGCTTAGGGAAGCCAGGAATTGGTGGGCACTGTCCGCTGATATGTGCTGATTATTGCTTGTAACCCCCTGATAACCGGGGTAAAGGTAACCGTCATGATTTTGGAAATAACCCTGATAAAAAGCCCCATTGGCCGGCCGCCGAAGCACCGGGTCACCGTCAAGACCCTGGGGTTGACCAAAATGCATAAAACCGTACGCCTCAAGGAGACGCCGGCCGTGGCCGGTATGGTGGAGCAGGTGAAGCACC
>CAZLRL010000073.1:1312-9464 GCA_964561645.1 uncultured Desulfobacterales bacterium | reverse complement strand
AGCGAGCAAATTAACGGAGTCGGATCAACCGCCGCCGGCCTGGCAGGCCGGACCCGGGAGGCCGAAGCCTGATCCCGGGCGCCGGCGGTTCCTACGCGAAGCAGCCGAACTGTCAGCCGCAGAATGGCGGCAAAATGCCGCTCCCACTGCCCCTGGTTTTCCCGGCGAGAAAAGCGGCTCGGCGCTACTTCGCTTTATCGAGGAGATAGCCCCCGATCATACCGGCCCCGCGCCGATGGCGGCTCCGGTGGCGGGCGCGCCGGCCGCGGCGCCGATAGCCGCGCCGCCCGCCGCGCCTACAGCCCCACCTTTGACCGCCGCGCAGCCGCTGATCAACAGGACCAGAGTCGCCAGAATCAAAATCAAGGCCATGAACCTGCGCAAATGTTGTTCCCTCCGGTCTGTCTGATTCGAAATAATTATTGCCCGAGGGTCTGCCCAAGCCGGGGATGCCAAGCCCGCAACAGCCTCAGGCCCAGGCCTTCCTTTTATCGATAGCCCCGGCCTTTCTGGTAGCGGTCGAGGAGAAAACCGCCCAGGGCCCCGGCCCCGCCGCCGATGGCGGCTCCGGTCCCGGGAGACCCGGCCGCGGCGCCGATGGCCGCGCCGCCCGCGGCCCCCAGGGCTCCGCCGGTCAACACCCGCTGTTCGGTATAGGACATACCCGCGCACGCGGCCCCCAAAAAGGCAACGATGACGATTAGCACCAGCGCCTTACGCATTACTCCTCCTTTCCTTTTCGGAGAGCTAACCGAAAATTACCGGGATGCCTGGGGCGGGAGATTCAGCCCGCTGCAGCACCTGAGCATCACTTCGATCACCGGCATGTTCATACTATTGGGATTTTTCTTATAGAATTCATCCACTTCCTGGACCACCTGTTCTATGTTCTTGGTTCTCCATTCCCCCATCAACGCTCTGGCAATAACGCCGGCCCGTTCTCCGCTGGCAGCCATCTCATAATCCGCCAAGTTGCCCACGCCTTTGACATAGCCGATTTTGGCTTCCCGGGGCAGGGCTTGCCATTGCGTCCCATCCCACAGCATGGCCGTCTGGCCCAGAACCAGGGCCGGCAGGAATAAAACCAGCAGAACTGCTCCGATTATCAAGCCTCTTTTTCTCATGCGTGGTGCCCTCCTTAAATGTGGCCTGGAAATAAGTGTTTTAAGGTCGCAACTACAAAGCCTTATTTACAGGATCGCGGTTCTTTCCAGGTATGTTTCCCGCGGGGAACCGTTGACCGGGTCAGGGACCGGGTCAGGACGGGCTCTTGACAAACGGTCTCCAGGTCGCGCTCTGATCGGCCGTTTTTTTGCGGCTGGGGCTTTTCGTTCCCGGGCTGAAAAAGCTGAACAGGCCGCGCAGAACCGGGAATAGGCCTCCCGAGTGGTTGAGGGGCTGCGGGTTCACCGCATGCACCAGGCGAAGTTCCGGGGCCCGGTGCACGGAAGGCGTGGCGGTCTTGAGGGAGGCAAGCAGACGCCGCCAGACTTCCGCGGCGCGGCAAGGCAGGAGCAGATAATCATCCGCCTCGATTTCAAAAATTTCCACGGGCAGGTGGTTCGATTCCCCCACGATGACCAGCTTGGTCTCGTCGTCCACCTCTTTGACCATGTGGGCCACTGCCAGGCGGTTCGCTTGCTGGCCGTTCAGTTTCATCACCACCAGCACGATATGCCTGGTGCTCAGCAACGGCAGAGCCTCTTCCGGGGAATCAGTCAGACTGATGTGGTAGCCTTTGCTCTCCAGCAGGCTGGCCATCATTTTGAGAAGCAGTGAACCGTCGTTGACAATAAGGATTTCTTCCGCAAGCATAGCACCTCCAGCTCTGTTCACAACGTCCACCATAGATTGTCTTGCCGGAATTCCCTGAATCTTACAGCTTCTCCCCGAATGAAAAACTTCAACAAATTCTGGGACATTTTCCAGCATGTTCCTCCCGGAGTCTATTCCCAGGGGTGACCATTCGGATATGGTCAAATATGACCATTTGCCAATAAATCCCGGTCAGCTTTTTCCCGGTACGTGCATATAGTCATTTTTGACCATTTCAAAATACGCATTTCTGTTTATAGTTTTTTCCCCGCCGCAACAGCATAGTATTGCCAACCAGCATACCTGGTTCCGGGGGTCCCCCTCGGGAAAATGCGGGCAGTACAAGGTGTCAAGGCCTTTCGTCTGGAAAAATAAGGCAAGACTATAGTCGTAGACAGGCCCACTTCAGTCTTTCTTAAAAAATGAATAAATAACAACCAGGAAAGTCGAGCAGCTCAATTAATCTCAACCGGAGGACAGACAGATGGATCTAGCATTGCAGCCGGTGGTAGCGTTAATTGCGGGCATCTTGATATTGATAATCCCAAAATTGCTGAATTACATTGTCGCGATTTATTTAATTATCGTTGGTATCTTGGGATTAACTCGCTTCTGAACCCCCTGCCATACTTAAAGGTAAGTGACATAGATTATGGGATTCGTCCATTTTGTTCTTGGTCTGATTATCCTGGTGTTGGATATCGTCGCCATTGTCAGTGTCCTGGGAGGCACCTCTTCGGGCGGCCGCAAGCTTTTTTGGGTGGTTATCATCCTGCTCTTTCCGGTGATCGGGGTGATTCTCTATTTTCTCATCGGCCAAAGTCCCCGGGATGCCTGAATAAAACCAAACTGGATCATGTTTTTCCCACCCCGTGGCAGCCGGATTGTTGAAACCGCGCCGCGACCCGGAAATAGTCACTGTCATGGGGCATGAAGGCCTGGCAACAGGCCCGCCTGAACTTCGAAAAGGCCTGAGGCATCTTAAGGCTGGACCCGGAAAAGAAGGAATTAGCCCATGGAGGACCGGGTAAAAATCAGCCACAAAATAACCTCGGGGCGGCAGCCCACGCAAGAGGAAATCATAGCGGCAGCGGCCCGAAAATACCCCTGCCCTCCGATCACGAACCTGACGCGGAAAAATTAACTAAACAAACAGTATCGCCATCTTATTCTAAACAGGTGGAAGGAGGCCGGGGCTAATCCTGCTGATTGTCTTGTTAATCCTGCTCATGAGCTTTACCCACCTGGCCGTACAGCTCCCGCTGGGGCTGCTATCCCGGTGGGGGAATTGGCCTTATCCTCCTGATCATACTGCTCCTGTTGCTCTTCGGTCGCCTTTGAGGCGCAGGAGATCCAGGGCAATAACTTCATAAAAAGGAGAAAAATATGACCCGAAAAGTCTTGGCAACAACTTTGGCTCTATTGTTCATGGTCAGCCTGTTCGGGTGCGCCACCGAACGGGGGTATTATGATCCCGGCCGCTCCACCGCGGCCGGGGCCCTGGGCGGCGCGGCCGCCGGGGCGGCCATCGGTTCCATTATCGGCGCGGCTACCGGCTCCCCGGCCACCGGGGCCTGGGTCGGCGGTGCCACCGGCGGCGGCTTGGGAGGCTACCTCTACTCGGCCCATCAAAACAAATTGGCCTATGACCGCAACACCGCGGCGCGCACCTATAGTTACCAACCCAGCCAGGGGAACTTGGTGGACATAGACTCAGCCTCGGTGTCACCCAACTCGGTGAGCCCGGGTCAGCGGGTCAACATGCAGATGACCTATACCATTCTTTCCCCGACCCCGGCGCCCACCACGGTGACCATCTCCCGGGAGGTCACCAAAGACGGCGCCAGCCTAGCCCAGCCTCACCAGACCCAGGTGACCAACAATAACGGCACCTTTTCGGACCAGGTGGGCTACACGGTTCCCAACAACGCCGCTCCCGGCACCTACACCGTTACCAGCCGGATTTCGAGCAGTTACGGCAGTGACCAGGAAACCTCCTATTTTACCGTCATGTAAATGGACGGCCGCGGTTCCGCAAGAGCTGAACTCTGAACTCTATTCATCGCAGCAAAAAGCGGCAGCAGCTTCCGAAGAGGCCCGGGCCCAAATAAATGCACAGGTGGAAAATCTGAACCAACAAGCCAATCACCTCAAACAAAAAATCTGGACGACCTGATGGATATCCTCGCAGTGACTTTGATAAACCTGACCCCAAGCCGCCTCATGGAACTTTGTCAGTGCTCCTATTTGTTGCACTAGGAAGCGAAAATGGTATTAGTGGTAGCATGGGCATCCTGCCCGTGCCTGGACGGGCCGGAAGCCCGTCCACCGGTATCAGGTAAGTTTGAAGGGCAAGAGAGACGATCAAACTTTTCAAGACAGAACTCCTTTCGGCAGCGGGGCTTGGCAGTCTGGTACAAGGTTGCCGTCAGGCAAGTAATTTTACTGTAGGGGCACGGCTTGCCGTGCCCAAAACGCAGGCTGAAGCCTGTGGCTACATTTTGTTACCTATATGACTGCAACTTGGTATGGGAGGATTGGCAAGCCCGGCCCGTCTCTTTGTGACCCTGACAGCCGCAGGGCCCAGAGGTGAGGTGTCGGCTGATCACGTAACGGAAAGCTTCATATCGAGGAGGTCGCCATGACATCTCCTGCCTCTCTGGTCATTGTCGGTATGCTGGGGATTGCTTTGTTGAGGGGGGACTCCATTTCTACCCTGGGAATCGCCAAGCCGGTAATCTTCCGGGAACAGGCCCCCTGTTCCCAGCCGCACCAGATGGGGGCCTTCTCCCTCCAGCCCATAACCGGCCTGGAAGCAGCCCAACAACAAGTCTCGTGGTGCGAACACAGCTTTTTCTGGCCGAAGTTTTCTATTTGCACCGGCAAAATAAAAGAGGCCCACCAGGCCCTGAAGAAAGTCTTGAACGGCACCAGACATGCTTTGTGGCCCCACGGTCTGGCCGATGACCGGCAAAGGGCCCAGGAGTTGATCCGGGAATATACCGGCGGCAAAGATTATGTCTCCTGACGCCGGTTGCTTAGCGGACTTGCTACCTTCCCTGCCTGGAGTCTCTCGGTTGAATATTCTCTTCTTTGAGTGAGGATCTATGCAAACCAACCTGAAGGTGTGGCCCGGTACCCCGTATCCTTTGGGGGCCGTGTATGACGGCTCCGGAACCAACTTCTCCCTGTTTTCCGAAATCGCCGCGCGGGTGGAACTCTGCCTCTTCGACGAGGAGGGCAACGAAACCCGCCTCGATCTGCCGGAGGTGACCGGCTACTGCTGGCACGGCTATCTCCCCCACGTCGAGCCCGGCCAGCGCTACGGTTTCCGGGTCCACGGCCCCTGGGATCCCGCCAACGGCCAGCGCTGCAATCCCGCCAAACTGCTCCTCGATCCCTATGCCAAGGCCTTCGAGGGCCAGGTGCAATGGGACGAGGCCGTCTTTCCCTACAGCTTTCAGGACGGCCCCGACGTCAAAAACGACCGGGACAGCGCCCCCTTCATGCCCCGCTCCGTGGTCCACCAGCCCCACTTCGACTGGAGCGGCGACCGCCCCCTGCAGCTGCCCTGTCACGAAACCATCCTCTATGAGACCCACGTCAAGGGCCTCACCGCCACTCACCCGGACGTCCCCCCCGAACTGCGCGGCACCTACGCCGGCCTGGCCCAGCCCGCCATCATCGATTATTTGAAAAAGCTGGGCATAACAGCAGTGGAGCTCATGCCCAGCCACTATTTCATCCACGACAAATATCTGGTGGACCAGGGCTTACGAAATTATTGGGGGTACAATTCCATCGGCTTTTTTGCCCCCCACAACGAATATGCCTCTGAAAAGCGCCCCGGCGCCGCGGTGGCCGAATTCAAGCACATGGTCCGGACGCTGCACCAGGCGGGCCTGGAAGTTATCCTGGACGTGGTCTACAACCATACCGCGGAAGGCAACCACCTGGGCCCCATGCTCTGCTTCAAGGGCATCGATAATGCCTATTATTACCGGGTGACCGACGACAAGCGCTATTACCTGGATTACACCGGCACGGGCAACAGCCTCAACATGCGCAATCCCCACGTCCTCCAGCTCATCATGGACTCCCTGCGCTACTGGATCCTGGAGATGCACGTGGACGGCTTTCGCTTCGACCTGGCCGCCACCCTGGCCCGGGAGCTCCACGATGTGGACCGCCTGTCCGCGTTTTTCGACATCATCCAGCAGGACCCGGTCATCTCCCAGGTCAAACTCATCGCCGAGCCCTGGGACGTGGGCGAAGGCGGCTATCAGGTGGGCAATTTTCCCCCCGTGTGGAGCGAATGGAACGGCAAATACCGGGATTGTGTGCGCGACTTCTGGCGGGGCGAGGATCAGCTCATGCGCGAATTCGCCTCCCGGGTCACCGGCAGCTCCGACCTCTACGAAAACACCGGCCGCCTGCCCTATGCCAGCATCAATTTCATCACCGCTCACGACGGCTTCACCCTGAACGACCTGGTGTCCTACAACGACAAACACAATGACGCCAACGGCGAAGACAATCAGGACGGCGCGGGTGACAACCGCTCCTGGAACTGCGGCGCCGAAGGGCCTACCGATGATCCGGAGGTCCTGGCCTTGAGGGCCCGCCAACAGCGCAACTTTCTGGCCACCCTCCTCCTGTCCCAGGGTGTGCCCATGCTCCTGGGCGGCGACGAAATCGGGCGCACCCAACAGGGCAACAACAACGCCTACTGCCAGGACAACGAGATTTCCTGGTACGATTGGGACAACATTGACCAGGACCTCCTGGCCTTTGTCCAGCACCTCGTCCAGTATCGCACCGATCACCCCGTCCTGCGCCGCCGCCGCTGGTTCCTCGGCCGGCCCATCCATGGCAGCGAAGTCGAGGACATCGCCTGGTTCAACCTGGAGGGCGAGCAGATGGCCGAGGCGGACTGGGCACAGGGCTATGCCAAATCCCTGGGGGTTTTCCTGAACGGCGCCACCATCCCCAATCCCCATCCCCGAAGCGAGCCGGTAACCGATGACCATTTTTATCTGATTTTCAATGCGCACTACGAACCCTTGGATTTCACCCTGCCCGGCGCCGATTGGGCCGAATCCTGGGTCCAGGAACTGGATACCGCGGCCGGTTGGCTGGAAACACCGGCATCCTATAAAGCCGCAGCCCAAATCAAAGTCGAAGCCCGTTCCCTGGTGGTGCTGCGCCAGGCCCCCGCCTGAAATCGGGGATCTCGTTTTCGTGGATCAGTGTAGGGCGGGAAAGCAAAGCGCCTCCCGCCTTTCGGTTCTTATCTGACCCACGTCTATTCCGGCTTATATCAAGTTGCCGTCAGACAAGTAATTTTATTGTAGGGGCACGGCTTGCCGTGCCCAAGGCGCAGGCTGAAGCCTGCGGCTACATTTTGTTACCTGTGTGACAGCAACTCGGTATTAGCCATAGACCGGGCTTTCAAGCTTGAGCCTTGAACTTTTTCTTTTGCCGCCGTATTTCTGGACCCAGAGTGTTTTTTCCAGAGTAAAGGTTTATATCCCTCGTGCCCAAGTTGTACTTGGGCACGTCCTTGCTGGCCCTCTGAACTGACCTGATCCACGATCTTTCCAGCTCAACCTGGATTGGCCCTGTTAACTTTGAACCTTGAACTTTGAACCTTGAACTATTTCCAGGAGAAGGTATTGCTTCGGTTCCTCAAAGTTGTCGGCTTTTTGACCATATTATTACTGGCCCTTGGCACCCTGATCTATATTGCCGTTCCTCACCTCCGTTTCCGCACCATTGTCGTGCACCACTCGGCCCCCGCCAGCGACAATTACGCCTCCATCAAAGGCTATCATAAAACCCGGGGCTGGCGGGACGCGGCCTACCACCTGATCCTCAGTAACGGCAGCACCTCCGTGCCCCTGGGCTTTCTGGAGGCCAGCGGGCGCTATCGGCTCCTGTCCTACAGCCCGGCCACCAAAAACGGCTGGTGCAATCTCATCGGACTGCACCTGTGCCTCGTGGGGGATTACGATCAAGGGCAGGTGCCCCAGCAGCTCGAGCCCCCTCTGGCCCATGCCCTGCAGGCTCTGCAGCAGAAATTCCATATACGCGACAGTCAAATTCTTTTTCACCGGGATTGCAGCCCCACCAGCTGTCCCGGCCGCTTCGTCACCAAGGAAGACCTCCGGGCCTGGCTGGACACCGAAGCAGCCAACTGTCCCCAGGTCATCAAAGATCAGCAACACCGGGTCATTAATTCGGCTTCCCTGCCCTTCGGTCAGCTTTTCTGGCCGTCCTGGATGGCTGGACTGGAGCGGTTTCAGGGGTTGATAAAAACAAGTAATTAAGGTAAGTT
>CAZLRL010000073.1:0-1302 GCA_964561645.1 uncultured Desulfobacterales bacterium | reverse complement strand
ATCCGCCTTACGGAGAGATGGCCGAGTCGGCTGAAGGCGCTCGCCTGCTAAGCGAGTGTGGGGGGAAACTTCCACCGAGGGTTCGAATCCCTCTCTCTCCGCCATTTTTTTGCCGCCGGAAACCGGGCCGGCCTGGCTACCCCAGGTTCCTGCCGCCATCCACCGGCAACCGAGGAGGACATGGAAACAGGCGGTCTCGGACAACTACTGGCCCTGGTGGGCCTTATTTTTCTGCTCCTCACCGGCCTGAGCCGCCAGCGGGCCCGCCGTCAGCAGCAGACCCAGTCGCCCGCGTATCAGCGCTGGCAGCAATGGGGCAGCATCGTCGCGTTCGGCCTCATCCTCGCCGGCCTCCTGATCATGGCCTGGGCCAAGTGAGCGGAGTCTCTTAAATACGAGATCCTGCACTACGCTCAGGATGACAGGGGTAATTTTCTCCGAGGTCTTAGTTTTCCCTGTTTATATATCGTCCGATGGGAAGAATCGATTTTTCCAGAATCCTTCTTTGTGGTGCACTTTCCATTTAAAATTCGGATAACTTGACCTGAGAAGACACCAGGGATTCCTCCCTCTCCCCCAAAGCAAGAGAGGGCCGGGGTGAGGGGGAGTGTTTAACCGCCATAAAGTCCAAAAAAAATGGCCCGGGCTTCCGAGGAAACCCAGGCCGGGTGTGGAGGGGTCATGGGACTTGCCTCATTGATCGGCATTTTCCCCGGAATATTAAATTTTTTCTTTTTACCACCCTTTTTTGCCTCAACCAGTCACCTTCTTTAAGCGAGGACCTATGAATCACCAAGCTGCTTACCAGTGGCTGGCGGGCCACAGCCGGGAGACCGCGCTGCTGCGCTCGGTGAGCCGACTCCTGTCCTGGGACCAGCGCACCTGCATCCCCCCGAAGGGCCACGCCCACCGGGTCGACCAACTGGCCTTCCTGGCCCGCTTGATCCACGAACGGGAGACCGACCCCCGGGTGGGGGAGCATCTGAGTCAGGTGGAAGGCTCCGATCTGATCGCGGACGCCGGCAGCCCCGAGGCCGTCAATGTCCGGGAATGGCGCCGCACCTTTGACCGGGCCACCCGCATTCCACCGGAATTGGCCGTGGCCCTGGCCCAGGCCTCCGCCGAAGGCGAAACCGCCTGGGAGCGGGCCCGGCCGAAAAACGATTGGCCCGCCTTCCTGCCCTATCTGGAGCGCCTGGTGGACCTGTCCCGGGAAGAGGCCGAGGCCCTGGGTTACACCACCGAGCCCTACGACGCCCTGCTGGACGGCTTCGAAGTGGGGGAGACCGCGGCAGGGCTGGA
>CAZLRL010000072.1:0-9487 GCA_964561645.1 uncultured Desulfobacterales bacterium | reverse complement strand
AGAAAGCGGCGCCTTCCGGGAGGCTACCTGGGAGGAGGCCCTGGATTTGACGGCCCAGCGGTTGCAGGAAATTATCGACGAGGCGGGCCCCGGCGCGGTGTACGGGGTGGGTTCGCCCCGGGCCACCAGCGAAGCCAATTATCTGTTCCAGAAATTCTTCCGGGCGGGACTGGGTACCAACAACCTGGACAACCCAGCCCGGCTCCATTACCTCAAGGCGGTGGAGGCGCTGGCCCAGGTTTTCGGCTGGCCCCAGCTGTCCAAACTGGAAGGCCCCAAGGCCAAGTCCGAGCCCTACCATTCGTCATACGAGGTCACCGAGGGCTCGGAGGGTAGCGGCTTCACCTTTGTTCTGGGCACCCTGGACGAGCTTCCCAAGGCGGACCTGGCCTTGGTGATCGGCACCGACCTGACGCCGGAGCTGCCGCCCCTGGGGTGGGCCGTCATGGAGGCCCGGCAAAACGAGGCCTTCAAGCTCATCGTGGCCAACCCCCGCACCACCAAGTTCGACCGGTACGCGGACCTGAGTCTGCGCTACAAACCCGGGGCGGAACGGCTGGTGATCGGCGGGCTGATCAAGGCCCTGCTGGCCGCGAATCCCGAACTGGCCCCGACGGTGCAGGCCAAGGGCTGGGACGAATTCCAGGAAGTTCCCAAGAAATTCGGCCCCAAAGAGTGGGCCAACCGGGCGGGTCTGGAGGAGTTCACGCCTTTTGAGGAGGCCGCGGAACTGCTGCTCAAGGCCCAGGCGCCGGCCATCATTTTCGGCACCGAGCTTTTGGGGCAGGACAAGGGCGATCAGACCGCGCTGGCCCTGGCGGATCTTTATCTGCTCATCGGGCGGCCCGGCACCCCGGGAAGCAAACTGTACCCCATCGCGGAGAAGGCCAACACCCGGGGCGTGTGCGAAGTGGGGGTCCTCCCCGACCGTCTGCCCGGGTATCTGACCCTCAAGGCGGAAAAAGCGGGCGACTTTTTCGGCGACAAGCCCGCGGCCACCGAGCCCGGCCCCACGCTCCTGGAGATGCTGGAGCGGCTGGAGCAGGGGGACGACGCCGCGCCCCAGGCCCTGTATGCCCTGGGGGGCGACCTGGTGCGCTGGCTGCCGAATCGCTCCCAGACGGAAAAGGCCCTGAAAAAGCTCAAGTTCCTGGTGGTGCAGGACGCGTTCCTCACCGACACCGCCAAATTGGCCGACGTGGTCCTGCCGGTGGCGGTGCATGCCGAGCAGGAGGGCTCCTACCTCAGCAGCGCCGGTAAATTGGGGGTTTTGGCTTCGGCCCTGGAGACCGACGGGGTGCGCCCCGACTGGCAGATAATTTGCGATCTGTCCACCCGGATGGGCTTTCGCATGTCCTATCGCAACCCGGCCCACATTTTCCAGGAACTGTCGGGCTTCATGCCCTCGTGGGCGGGCTTGGCCCCCAAGCTGGCCCTGCCCTGCCCCGCGGTGACCGCCAATATTTCCGGAGAGTTCCAACCCTTTGATGTGGACATCAGCCTGCCGGGGCGGCGGCCCATTTCCCTGATCATCGGGAAATCCCTGCAGCACTCCGGCTCCTTTACCACGCATGCGCCGGGCGCCACGCTCGAGGTCACTCCGGGCGCCACCCTGCGGCTCAATCCCGACGATGCGGCCGATTTGGAAATCGAGCCCGGCGAAGAGGTCAAGGTGATCTCTTCCCACGGCGAAGTCTCGGCCACGGTGCAATTCAGCCTGGAGTTGCCGCCGGGCGTGGCTTTCCTGCCGGAGCATTTTGCGGCCCCGGCGGCCAACGAGCTGACCCTCAACTCGAACCTGGTACGGGTAACCATTCAGAAGGCATGAGACGATGAATCTGCTGTTGTTGATCATTCTCACGACCCTGAAGATCACGTTGGTTCTGGTGATCTTCTTGACAGCGATCGCTTACACGGTGCTCATGGAGCGCAAAGTCCTGGGGTTCATCCAGCTGCGCTACGGCCCCAACCGGGTGGGACCCTGGGGTTTGCTGCAGCCGCTGGCGGACCTCCTGAAGCTCCTGTTCAAGGAGGATTTCACCCCACCAGGCGCCAACAAAGTGCTCTTCACGCTGGCCCCCATCATCACCGCGGTCACCGCGTTTCTGCCCTTTGCGGTCATTCCCTTTGCCAAAGACATCCTGCCCCCAACCATCACCATCTATGGGCAGACGATCGATTTGACCGTGGCGAACCTGAACCAGGGGGTGATCGCGGACATCAACGTGGGCCTGCTCTATGTGTTTGCCATGGGCTCTTTGGCGGTCTACGGCGCGGTGCTGGGCGGCTGGGCCTCCAACAACAAGTATTCGCTGTTGGGGGGCCTGCGTCTGGCGGCCCAGATGGTGAGCTATGAATTGGCCCTGGGCCTGTCGGTCATCGGGGTGCTGATGCTGGCGGGGTCGCTGAGCCTGGTGCAGATCGTGGAAGCCCAAAAGTCCATGTGGTTCATCGTCTATCAGCCGGTGGGCTTTGTTATCTTTCTCACCGCCGCGTTCGCCGAGTGCGCCCGCACGCCCTTCGACCTGATCGAGTGCGAAAACGAGTTGGTGGCGGGCTATCAGACGGAATACAGCTCCATGAAGTGGGCCCTGTTCATGCTGGGGGAATACTGCCACATCATCGTGGCCAGCGCTTTGACCACCACCCTGTTTCTGGGCGGCTGGCAGGGGCCTTTTCTCCCGCCCATCGTCTGGTTCACCCTCAAGACCTTTGCGCTGGTGTTTTTCTTCATGTGGGTGCGGGGGACTTTTCCCCGGTTCCGGTTTGACCAGCTCATGAAACTGGGCTGGAAGGTGCTGCTGCCCCTGGCGCTGGCCAACATCGTGGTCACCGCGATAGTGATGGTGATGCTGTAGGGCTTTAAGCTTTAAGCCTTAAGCTAAAAAAAATCTTGATTAAATGGCGGTTGTGCAGTCGGCAAAAGAATTGAGATAAGAAGGACTTTTTAAAAAGAAAAATTAAAAAGCTTTTTACTTATAGGTTACAGCTTATAGCCCGAGGTCTTACATGATTATCCCGCTCATCAAAGGTCTGGCCACCACGCTCAGACACGTGTTCACCAAGCCCGTCACCCTCCAGTATCCGGAGGTCAAGCGGCCGGTTTATCCCCGTTTTCGGGGTCACCCGGAACTGGTGGTAAACGAGGACGGCAGCCGCCGCTGCGTGGCCTGCACCCTGTGCAAGGTGGTGTGCCCCAGCAATGCCATCAAGGAGATTGTGCCCGCGGAAGGTCCGGAGCACGAGAAGTACCCGACGCAGTTCGTCATCGACCTGACCCGCTGCATTTTCTGCGGTTTTTGCCAGGAGGCCTGTCCCCGGGCGGCGATCAAGCTGAACAATCTGTATGAGTTGGCCCAGTACAAAAAAGAGGTTCTTATTCTGGATATCGAGCGGGCCACCCAGGAAAAGTCGCAGATGCGTACGACCGACTGGCTGTAGAGGACTGTTTTCTGTTTTCTGTTTTCTGTTTTCGGTTTTCTGTAGCATATCGAACTTGATGGGCAAGAGTTGAAAGTTTTCGATGATTGGGCAGGTTGTGGAACTCATTATGAATAATCAACAGCAAGCAGCAAACCCGAAACTGAAAACTCCCCACAGGGAGGCGTAGGATGGACTTCCTTTTCTATGGCTTGGCTGGAGTGGCCCTGATTTCCGGGGTGCTGGTGGTTTTTCAGACCCACCCCTTGCGGAGCGCGCTCTGGCTCATCGTCAATTTTTTCTCGGTGGCCGGTATTTATCTTTTGCTGCACGCGGAATTTATCGCGGCCATCCAGATCATCGTTTACGCCGGGGCCATCATGGTCCTGTTCCTCTTTGTCATCATGTTGTTGAACCTGAGGCAGCCGGAGGAGCCCAGCAAGGAGCCCTATGCGGCCCAGAAAGTGGCGGGGGTTACTCTGAGCGTGGCTACGGCCCTGTTTCTGTCCTACGGCCTGGTCCGGGTGAAAATGACCCCGGCGGCTGCGGCCAAGCCCGGCCTGGGAAATACCGAGTCCATTGCCAGACTGCTCTTCACCGACTACCTGCTGCCCTTTGAGGTGACCAGCGTGCTGCTGCTGGTGGCCATTGTGGGCGCGGTGGTGCTGTCCAAACGGAGGATTGAGTAGAGTAGCTTTAAGCTTTAAGCTTTAAGCTTTAAGCTTTAGGCAAAAAATGAAAAATTTGTAACACGGACCAAGCAGAGAAAGAGTGAAGAATCTTACTACCAAAGCTGGAATTTTATTAGCTTACAGCTTAGGGCTTATAGCTTAAAGCCTTAGCTGGCACGGAGAACCTGTAATGGTAGTACCCTTGCCGTATATCCTTGGACTGAGCGTGACCCTGTTCACCCTGGGGGCGATCGGGGTCCTCATCCGGCGCAACATTCTCATCATCCTCATGTGTCTGGAGATGATGCTGAACGCCGTCAACCTGGCCTTCATCGGGTTTGCCGATTATTTCAAAGCCGTGGACGGCCAGCTGTTCGTCTTTTTCGTCATGGTGGTGGCTGCGGCTGAGGTGGCGGTGGGTCTGGCCCTGGTGGTGGCCATCTTCCGCCAGCGGGCCACGGTCTACGTCGACGACCTGAACATCCTCAAGTGGTGAGGCAAGTCCCATGATCGAGTATGTCTGGCTAATCCCGGTCTTTCCCCTGATAGGCTTCATTATCAACGGCCTCCTGGGAGAGCGGCTCCCCAAGAACCTGGTAGGGACCATCGGCGCCTCCATGGTGGGCCTGAGCTTCGCGCTCACGGTCGCCATCTTCCTGGAGTACGTGAAACTGCCGATGGAGGCCCGCCCCACCGAGGTGACGGTGTACACCTGGATCGCTTCCGGCACCTTCAAGGCGGTGGTGGCCTTCCTGGTGGACCCCCTGTCCCTCATCATGCTGTCGGTGGTGTCGGGCGTCAGTTTCGTCATCCACGTCTATTCCGTGGGCTACATGCATGACGACCCCGGGTTCCCCCGCTACTTCGCCTACCTCAATTTGTTCGTGTTTTTCATGCTGGTGCTGGTGGGGGCCAACAACTTCCTGATGATGTTCGTCGGCTGGGAAGGCGTGGGGCTGTGTTCCTATCTGCTGATCGGCTTCTGGTACCAGAAGCAGTCGGCATCCGACGCGGGTAAAAAGGCCTTCGTGGTCAACCGGATCGGCGACTTCGGCTTCCTGTTGGGCATCTTCCTGATTTTCTGGACCTTCGGCACCATCAATTTCAGGGAGGTCTTCGGGCTGGCGGCCCAGTATCCGGTGGGGAGCGGCGTCATCACCGCGATCACCCTGTTCCTCTTTTTAGGGGCCACCGGCAAATCGGCCCAGATTCCGCTGTACACCTGGCTGCCGGACGCCATGGAAGGTCCCACTCCGGTCAGCGCCTTGATCCATGCCGCGACCATGGTGACCGCCGGGGTTTACATGGTGGCCCGCTGCAGCGCCCTGTACACCCTGGCCCCCATGTCCATGATGGTGGTGGCCATCATCGGCGCGGCCACGGCGATTTTCGCCGCGTCCATGGGTATGGCCCAATTTGACATCAAGCGGGTCCTGGCTTACTCCACGGTGAGCCAGCTCGGGTACATGTTCCTGGCTTGCGGCGTGGGCGCGTTTACGGCCGGTATTTTCCATCTCATGACCCACGCCTTTTTCAAGGCCCTCCTCTTTCTGGGGGCCGGGTCCATCAGCCACGCGCTCTCCGGCGAGCTGGACATGCGGAAAATGGGGGATATGCGCAAGCACATTCCCATAACCTATTGGACCTTCATGATCGCCACGCTGGCCATCTGCGGCATCTTTCCCTTCGCCGGTTTCTTCAGTAAGGACGAAATTCTCTTCCACTCGCTGGTGGACGGCCACATCCTGTACTGGGGCATCGCCATCGCGGCGGCCTTTATCACCGCGTTCTACATGTTCAGGGCGGTGTTCATGGTGTTCTTCGGCAAGTCCCGGGTGGAGCCCGAGGTGGCCCACCATGTCCACGAGTCGCCTCCGGTCATGACCGTGCCCCTGATGATTCTGGCCATCGGCTCCGCGGTGGGCGGCCTGGTGGGCATTCCCATCATCGAGGGCGGCCACGTGTTCAAGGAATTTTTGGCTCCCTCCATCATTCATTCCGCCGGACTCCACGAGGCCCATTACACCATCACCTTTGAAGTGGGCATGATGCTGTTCTCCATGCTGGTGGCGGTGGTGGGGATTTTCGTGGCCTACCGCATGTACATCAAGAAGCCCGAGCTGCCCACGGTGGTGGCTCAAAAGTTCCGGGTGGCCTACGATCTCATTTTTCATAAGTATTATGTGGATGAGATTTATGACATGGCGGTGGTGGAGCCCCTCAAAGACAGTTCCACCTTCTTGTGGAAAGGGGTGGACAACCAGGTGGTGGACGGTGCGGTGAACGGCTCCGCGGGGGTCGTGTCCTACCTGAGCGCCCATTTCCGCAAACTTGAAACCGGCTTTTTGCAAAACTACGCCCTGGCCATCGTCCTGGGTGTCGCGTTGATTGTCGGCTATCTCGTCGGGTTGTAATCTTAGGAGTTGCCCATGCAGCTGCCCATTCTCTCGGTTCTGGTCTTTCTCCCCCTGCTGGGGATCATACCCCTGTTTTTCCTGAGCCAGAAAAACGACAAGGTCCTGAAGGGCTACACCCTGGCCCTGTCCGTGGCGGAGTTCGTGCTGTCTCTGCGCCTCTGGTTCGGGTTTAACGAGGCTAACGGGGGTATGCAGTTCGTGGAGCGCTACGACTGGCTGCCCCAGTACGGCATCAGCTATTATGTGGGGATCGACGGGTTTTCCCTGCTGTTGATCATGCTGACCACCTTCCTGACCCCCATTTGCGTGCTGGCCACCTGGGAGGACGTGCAGTTTAGGGTCAAGGAATTCATGATTTGCCTGCTGTTCATGATGGCCGGCATGATCGGCGTGTTCATCTCCCTGGATGTTTTCCTGTTTTATGTGTTCTGGGAACTGCAGCTCATCCCCATGTACCTGCTCATCGGCGTCTGGGGCAACCCGGCCCGGCGGGTGTATGCGGCCGTCAAGTTCTTTCTGTACACCATGTTCGGCTCCCTGCTCATGCTGGTGGCCATTTTGGTGCTCTATTTCTATTACGGCAAAGTCACGGGCACCTATACCTTTGACCTGATGAAGCTCTACGGCCTGAACGTCCCCTTCCACATGCAGTTCTGGATGTTTCTGGCCTTTGCCCTGGCCTTTGCCATCAAAGTGCCCATGTTCCCCTTCCACACCTGGCTGCCGGACGCGCACACCGAGGCGCCCACCGTGGGTTCGGTCATTCTGGCCGCGGTGCTGTTGAAAATGGGGACTTACGGCTTCCTGCGCTTTAATATGCCGCTCTTCCCCGAGGCCGCCTACTACTTCGTGCCCCTGTTCAGCATCCTGGCCCTCATCGGCATTGTGTACGGCGCGCTGGTGTCCATGGTGCAGACCGACCTGAAGCGCCTCATTGCGTTCTCGTCGGTGTCCCATCTGGGTTTTGTCATGCTGGGGCTGTTCACCTACACCATGCAGGGGGTCCAGGGGGGCGTCATTCAGATGATCAACCACGGCCTGTCCACGGGGGCCTTGTTTTTGATTGTGGGCTGCATTTACGAGCGGCGGCACACCCGGATGATCGCTGATTTCGGGGGCCTGTCCACCCCGATGCCCATTTACGCCGCCATCTTTATGATAGTGGCCCTGTCGTCCATCGGGCTGCCGGGATTGAACGGCTTTGTGGGCGAGTTTCTGATCCTGCTGGGCGCGTTCAAGGTGAACAAGCTTTATGCCGCCATCGCCGCGTCCGGGGTCATTTTCGCGGCCGTCTACATGCTGTGGATGTTCCAGCGGGTGATGTTCGGCAAGGTGACCAACGAAAAGAACGAGAACCTGAAGGATCTGTCCTGGCGGGAGATCGCTTATTTTGCGCCGCTGTTGCTGTTCATCGTCTGGATCGGCGTCTATCCCAGCACCTTCCTGGACAAGACCAAGGCCACCACGGCTCAATTTGTGGCCAAAATGGAAAAGGCCAATAAAGGCACCAAACTCACCTTATCCCACCTCTTTAAGGGGGAGGCGAGATGACCATACCTATTCCCAGTTTCAACCTGTCGAGCATCGGACCCTGGCTCACCCTGACCATTGCGGCCATGATCATTTTGCTGGTGGATGCCTTTTCACCCAAGGGGCGCAAGGGCATTTTCCCCATCCTGGCGCTCCTGGCCCTGGCCGTGGCCGCGTGGCAGACTTACAGCCTCTGGGGCGAGCGGGGCCTGGATTTTTCCCGCATGGTGTATCTCGACAACTTCGCGTTTTACTTTTACCTCATCATCATCCTGGGCACCGCGCTCACCATCCTGCTGTCGCCCCAGTACCTGGAGGAGTTCGGCAAGAACCTGGGGGAATATTACGCGCTGGTGCTGTTTGCCGCAGTGGGCATGATGCTCATGGCCGCGAGCGCCCATTTCATCATGATTTTCCTGGGCCTGGAAATCATGTCCATAGCGGTCTATGTGCTGGCGGGCCTTTTCCGGGAAGACCCCCGGAGCAATGAGGCGGCGCTCAAGTACCTGGTGCTGGGTGCGTTTGCCAGCGGCTTTCTGCTCTTCGGCATGGCCTTCCTTTACGGCGCCGCGGGGGGGACCCTGTACCTGAGTGATCTGGCCCGCCAACTCACCACTTTCGCGGCCCTGACCAGGCCCCTGACGCTGCTGGGCCTGGCCCTGATCATCGTGGGCTTCGGCTTCAAGGTGGCCTCGGTGCCCTTCCACATGTGGACGCCGGACGTGTACGAAGGCGCGCCCACCAACGTCACCGCGTTTATGGCCGTAGGCGTCAAGGCCGCGGCGTTTGCGGCTTTTGCCCGGGTCATGTTCGTGGTCTTCCCGGACTTCACGGTGCAATGGAACATGGTCCTGTGGGTTCTGGCCGTGGCCACCATGACGCTGGGCAACGTCGTGGCCATTGCCCAGACCAACATCAAACGCATGCTGGCCTACTCCAGCATCGCTCACGCGGGCTACCTGATGGTGGCCCTGGTGGCCGCCAACCAGCTGGGCGCGGTGAGCCTGCTGTACTACCTGCTGGCCTACACCATTATGAACATCGGGGCCTTCGGGGTGGTTATCCTGGTGAGCCGCAAAAAGGACAGCTATCTCAATATTTACGATTATTCCGGACTGGGGTTCCAGCACCCGGCCCTGGCCGCGACCATGGCCATTTTCATGTTCGCGCTGGCGGGGATACCGCCCACCGCGGGATTTGTGGGCAAATTCTACATTTTCTCCGCCGCGGTGAAAGGCGGCTATATCTGGCTGGCCATTATCGGGGTAATGAATTCCCTGGTGTCGGTGTACTACTACCTGCGCATCACGGTGCTCATGTACATGCGCCCGGCCGAAGCGGAGCTGGGTCCCATCCCCTTCACTTACGGCCTGACCTTTGCGGTGGGCCTGACTGCGTTCGCCACCCTGGCCATCGGCATTTTCCCGGGCTTCTTCTACGACATGGCCG
>CAZLRL010000071.1:1633-9516 GCA_964561645.1 uncultured Desulfobacterales bacterium | reverse complement strand
AGAACGGCTGCAATTCCAGGGCGCCCACCTCCACCGGCACCGCGGTGTCGGTGAGAATGGGCCCGAAGGTGCCGGGCGGTTCGTCTTCCTGAGACTCGGCCTGCGCGGCAAGGGATTCGGCGGCCCCAGGCTTTTTGTCTGCGCGGCCGGACGCCGGGGCCATAGCCGCTGCTTTGGTCAAGCGCGCCTCCTCCGCCATTGTTTCGGCCGGCGCGCCCGGACCCACTGTGGTTAGTGCCAGAAGCCAAAGAATGATGAGTCCGGCTGACCGGAAAAAGCTTGTCCTGATGAATCCATGCGGTGACCGTTTCATATTACTGCATTCCTTCCTTTAAGAATTTTGGGCTTTCTCGTCGGCCGGTTCCCTTAGGTCCGGCTTGGTGGCGAAATACGGGGCAAACAGGTCCAGATCCAAACGCAACATCAGATGGCCGCAAGCGATGCAGATGGCCACGTGGTCATCCAGCCCGCCGATCCTGATCTCCTGGGCCTGACACTGAACGCATTGGTAGCAATAGGCTGGCATAGTCCCTCCTCATGGATTATTAAGGCCGACTCCCTGCCGGCTATTCAGGCGCTTTCGGCCTGCCTTTTGGATTTCATGCCGCTGGGGGGGCCGATGCACCCGCGACAATCGCCCGGGCAACGGCAGGGTGTTGGGGGCGGGCTTGGCAAGGTCCATTTTTGGGGTTCAAGTCCTAACCGGAGCCGCTTTTCTTCCACCAGACGCTTAAGACCCCCCTCCAGCCTGGTCAAGGCGTCCTCCGTCACGTCGGTGCTGTCCTTTAAGTCCACCACCACCACCGGGTAGACCCTAAGGCCTGCCTGGGCCACCCCCAGAATTTGGTTCACCTCCTTGTCCGTCAAGCTTCCCCAAGGCATTAATTTCAAGTGCCCCCCCCGAGCTTGTAAATAAAGCTTGAATTCTCTCGACATGGTGGCCTCCCCTGTGGATGTGTCTCCCGTTGCCGGGGTCAGCATAGGCCCCCTGACAAGGATTTGTTTTGACCACAATTATATGTTTGCTTAACAAAACATTATGACCCAAAAAATTTTCCTTTCCTTAATTGATAGGAACCTTCCTTGCGCTCCACCGTGATGCCGGGGTAATTGCCCACCCGCTGCCGGGCGCCGGTCAGGGCATTGAACATGGTGGTTTTGCCGCAATTGGGGTTGCCGGCCAGGGCCACGGTGATATTTTCCGCCACGATCAGTCCTCCGTCTCCACCGTGAGGTAATCCGCCTCGTTATTGCGCAAGGTCATGGTAAAACCTTTCAGGCGCAGGGACACCGGGTCCTGGAGCGGCGCCCGCCCGACAATGAGGATTTCCGTGCCGGGCACCAGCCCCATGTCCCGGATGCGCCGGCCCAGCTCTCTGGTGGCGGTGATCGACTTGATGACCGCTCGTTCATTTACCGCCATGTGTCGCATTGACTTGGTCATCGACCTTCTCCCTGTCATGGTGTTTTGGGCTAACATTATTGTTTTGTTTGAATTTTATTGTTTTGTAAACCAAACTTTATTGGTAAAAAAAAATTTGCCGTTTTGAATACCTAGAGCAACTCAACCCGAACCGCGGCGGCCTCCTCACGGCGCAATGGAAAATGATATCCCCGGACCTTCACCTCCACCGGATCGCCATAAGGCCCCAGGCCCTCGATTTCCGCAATAGACCCCGGTTCGATCCCCAACTCCCGGACTCGCCGGCCCGGCGCGCTGGCGGTGTCCACCGAGAGGATGAGGCCTTTTTGCCCCAGCTTAAGGTCCTGAAGGGGCAATGTCGGCGGCTTATCTTGCTGGTAGCGTTCCTCGAAGTTTTCCAGGCATTGGGAAAGGCACTGCTCGCATTGCCGTCTTTTGGCGGCGTCCTGGCAGAAATGCTGGAAATCCTGGAGCCAGGTGCTGCCGCTGCGGGGGCAGATTTCCAAAAATTCCCCGAACTGGAGCAGGCGGTCCACGATAACTCGCGGCACCGCGTGCTCCATGAGGCAGGCGGCTTCTTCGGCGGTTGTCTCCTCGATGCTGAGCACCTTGACAAAAAAGTCCCGCAGAGCCTCGTGGCGGCGCACCACATCCTTGGCCAGGGTGGTGCCTTCCGGGGTCAAGGTGATCAGGCCGTAGGGCGTGTAGTTAATGAGCCGGCGCTCGGCCAACACCTTGAGGGCCCCGCTCACCGTGGACTTGTGCAGTTTCAACTGCCTGGCGATATCCTTGACCCGGGCCACCTGGTTTTCCCGCTCCAGGTGATAAATCGCCTCGAGGTAGTCTTCCATGCTGGCTGTTAGACCGGTAGGTTCCATAATATTCACAAGCCCAAATAAGTTTGGTATCCAAAACAATATTAAAGCGGCCAATCTATGTCAAGCTTTTTTTTAAAGACTGAGATTTTTCCAAAAACCCTGGCATCAGCAAAGACAGGTCCTTGTTATGGGCGGTAGGTGAAATTTTGAGATACTTCTTGAGGACCATTGCTTGGGAACGCAGAGCAGAGTAGTGTAGAATTTCACTCCATATCCCTACAGAGCATGACGTGAGCCTCTCTTTTCATGCGCCTCATATCGACCAATCTGTGCTTGCAGCTTGCCATTCCCGGTAGTTATCACCGGGCCGGGAGAAATTGTTGATCTGATCTGGTTATCAGAACTGGGTGAAATTAGGCCCACGAAGAGGTTTTCCAGGCCCTGCAGGTTGGCGCTCTTAAGGGGTGGCTGAATGTGTCGCTATCGGGCGGATAGGTAGAATTTTCAGCCAGTTGATAAGTTTCTAAGAAGAGCAGTACCCACAATATCCGATGGAGCGCTGGGCTTCCGGTTAAAAGAAGTCAATTTCGTAGAGACCATAAGATATTATCAAGATTTTTTAGTTACTTGCGAAAAAGGTGAATAGTCCAGGTCAGTAAAAGGCACAAACACATCAAGGCTATGGTCATTTGGGCAGGAGGGAAGTCGTAGTAGTTAGCGAGAATAAACCCCACGGTGGCGTTGGCCAAGGCTATGCCGGGGGCTATCCAAAACATGGTGCGGACCTCCCGGCAAAGATTTTTGGCAATCAGCGCCGGCAGGACGAGACAACCGAAGGTGAAAAGCATGCCCGAGACCTGCAGCGCCAGTCCCACTCCAATCCCCAGCCAGATAGCCGTCAACCGGCTCCAGAGCGTGAGGTTTAAGCCCACCGCTACCGCCATGGCCGGATCCAGAGCAAAGAGCAATAGAGGTCGATGCCTAAACCAGAGAAACCCGACAGTCATGATCAAGATCAAACCAAAGGTGAAAATATCCTGTCTAGTAGCCCCGATGATGCTGGAGGAGAGCAGGCGATAGATTTCCTCGAGCCCCAAAGGGCTATGAGAAACGACCAGGATGGAGAAACTGGCAGACAGAAGAAACACCCATCCGGTAACGGCCTCGGGGGTTTCCCGGCTGCCGTTGCCTGATGGAATGGTGATCAAAGCCGCCATTACCGAGAAGAACACCGCTGCCAGAGGAACTACAATCGAGTAGTGCTCGCCTGGATGTCCGCCATAATGGTGGCCGAAGGCCCAGAGCGTCACCGCGATGCCCAGGGTCGACGCCTGGGAGATGGCTGCACCCACGAAAATTTGATTGCGGGCCACCACCAAAACTCCCAGGAGAGAGAGCAGTAAACTGATCAGCCAACCAGTCACATAGGTGAACTGGAAAAGGGGCCAGGAAGCGATAAATTGCTGGATCATGCTCCTTTACACTTCTTTAAGGCGAAAACAGACATCATCGGACCTCTCCCGGCTTATCGCCAGCGGTAGGCCGTAGGCCGCCGAGAGGTTTTCCGGGCTGAGGATTTCGCCGACCGGCCCCGCTTGGACCTTCCCCTGGGAAAACAGGGCCACATAGCCAGCCAAACGGGCCGCCAAGGTCAGGTCGTGAGTAACAAATACCAGGGAAAGGCCCTGCTGCCGGTTGAAGGACGCCAGGGTCTCCATGAAGGCCGCTTCGGTGGCGGGATCCAAGCCCTTGGTGGGTTCGTCCAAGAGAAGCACTCGGGGCCGGCGCACCAAAGCTCGGGCCAGAAGAGCCCGCTGGCGCTGCCCCTCGGACAGGGACCAGTAGCTATGACGCTCTTTACCTGCCAACCCCACCGTCTCAAGGGCCTCACCTAAACGCTCCTGCCGGTCTTTACTATTCAGTCTGAGCCCCACTGTTCCCAGAAGGACAAATTCCTGCATGGTGGTGGGGAGAGCCCGGTTGAGGTCGCACCGCTGGGGCACGAATCCCAGATATTGGCGGGCAAAGAGCTCGGAATTAACCAGAATCTCCCCGCGCTGTGGGGTCAAGTCACCCAACAAGGCCTTGAGCAGAGTGGTCTTGCCGGCGCCATTGGGTCCTAAAAAAAACCAGAACTCTCCCGGGCGCACTTCCAGATTCACGTCGTGTAAGACCTGCTGACGGCCGTAGCCCAAGGTCAGGTTCACAGTTTTTACGATAAAGGGTATTGTGTCGATCATCTCCACGATTCCTGGCAGAATGAGGCTTTCCTTCCCGCTCAAAGAAACGATGTTTATCAGGGACGCAGAGGACTTCTCTACGTTCCTCCCAGAGCCGGGAAAATGAAGGCCCTTTACTTGGGAATTTTCTTGTTGTTCCGGATTGATTGCCTTATCTTCCTGATAAAGAGCACGATGGCGGGTAATCCCATGGCAAGGAACTGATTACCCAGGCCGCCACATTGCCCTCCACAAAAAATACACATCTGTCAGCCCCCTGTTCTGAGAGCCCCCGCCAGTTGCCGGACATTATAATCCATCATGCTGAGATAACTTCCGGTCCCGGGGCGAGCGCCTACCTGGTGGGCCAGGTCCACGACCTTGGCCCCGCTGTTGTTAGCCACGAATTGAATTTGCTGGCGGTTGAAATAGGGGGAGGCCAACACCAGCTTAACCTGCTCTGCTTGCATTTTCTTGATGAGCTCCTTGAGGTGCCGGGTGGTGGGGGAGATACCCGGTTTGGGTTCCAAAAAACCCACAATTACTATCCCGAAACGGCGGCCAAAGTAAGGCCATAAATTGTGATCGGCCACAGCTTTGGCGCCATAATACGGCTGCAGAGCGCCCAGCCAACCGCCCAGCAAGCCCTCGTCCCCCTGGTGCTGGAGAAAATCCTGGAGTTTGCCATATTCGTAGAGGCGGGCCAGTTTTTCGAAGGTATATTTGCGGGCCAGGGGCGCGCCCACCAGCGCCACTCCTATCTTCTGCCGGAAGGCGTTGTAGCGCCTTTGAAAAGCCTCCTTTTGGGAGGGCCTGAGCTCTGACAGCCTGCCCCGGATAAGGGCGGCCACCTTCAAGCCGTTCAAGGGGTCCGTAAGATAGTGGGGGTTGCCTTGGGGATGAATGTCCCCCATGGAGCGGTCCACCACCCCGGTGGGCACCTCCATCGGCACTATGGCCGTGGAGGCGTCCAGGAAGCCCCTGGCACCCGGCGACACCTTGCCGTTCCGGGCATTTTTCAGAAGGACCGGGGCCCACCCCAGTTCCAGGTCCAGGCCAAGCTGGAGGTAGAGGTCGGCCTCACTCAACTCCTTGATAAAACTTGGCTTGGCCTCGACAAAGTGAGGGTTCTCCTGGCCCCGGGCAAATACCGTGACCGTTACCTGGTCTCCGCCGATTTCCTTTACCAAAGACCCCAGTTCCGGGACGGTGGCGCACACCTTCAACGGCCCAGCGGATGTCTGAGCGGAAGCGGCGGGAGAAAAGACGCTCAGGCCGAGGGCCAGCAGTGCCGCGGCAGACAAAAATTTCCACTGCATATCCGGTCTCCTTGATTAAAACTTGTGGGCCGGGTGGGCCCCAAAGAGAACCTCAAAACCCAGCCAGAAGCTATGTCGGCTATTGGGGTGTAAGAATGCAGCCCAATCGTAATTGTATTGAAAGCGGATCCGGGAAAACTCGCTGGGATACCAGGCCAAGAGGGGGGACAGACGCGAGCGGTTACCCCGGAAGGGATCTTGAAAACGCGGTATAATCTCAAATTCCCTTTCCTCAGCATGAACATGGAGATCATTACCGGTCCCGGAGGCCCATTCATACCGGAGGCCCACAGCCCAGCCGGGGCGGAAGCCCCAGTAGAGGTAAGTATACAGGCCCCAATCAGTGAGGCTGGCTGTCGGAAAAAAGGCGGTAGGGATGCCGGCGTCTGGGTCCCCAGGCACGGAGAAGCTGGCAGCCAGGAAGTCACGCTTGATGATCTCTGTTTGCCAGATAAGGAAGGGCCACCCCCGGTTGGTTTGAGCCGGTTGCCATTTCACTTTGAGGTCGCCCCCGTAAATCCAGGTTTCTCCAAAGGGACCGGTGGAATTGGGGCCATATAGAGCGGAAAAACCCATCTTGGTGGTGATGGCGGGATTCAGGTTAAAGCTGTTTTCCCATCGCAGAAAGTAGAGGAGATCCCTCAACTTGGCCGTGGGACGATCTATTAATGGCCGGCCACCGACGGGACCAGCATGGGCGTGCCCATGACCATGTCCATGCTCCTCCCCTTCCTCCGAGGCACTCTGGAAGCTGGTCAGGTTGTTGGCGTTCTGTATGCCAAAGGAAAACATCGAATACCAGGGCAAGGGGGTCAACCATGACAGGCGCGCCCCTGCCGAGCGGAGCCCATCCGGACCGAACACCCGGGTGTTGATGACCGGCTGGTCCAGCCACAACCAGGCGTGGGGGTGGGTGGGATTGATAATGCCGAATTCGGTGAGATAATACCCGCCTTTGAGCTGCAGCCGCAGGGGCAATTTCTGGGTGGTGAAATAGGCCTCTTCGAGTTCCACTATGGACTCATTGGTGAGAGGGTTAATGGACCAAATCATATATGCCTGGGCATTGAAATACGGGTCCACCGCGCCCGACAGGCCCAGTTCCAGTTGCTGAAGAGTGAAGCCCCGTTTTTTCGGGTCATGGGCACCACCCTGGAGGGACTGGAGTTCCTGATCGGTGGCGGTGGAACTGCCGGAGGACACCATGAGGTCGGCGGAGATATCCAGGAGCTTGACCTCGGCTTTGCCGATCTTCTTGGACCAGAGTGGTTCTTTGACAGTCGCCTTTTCTTTGGCCTCCACCTCTTTTACCGCCTTATCCAAGGCCTCTTCGGGCTTGCTGGGCGGCGGGGCGGCTACCACTTCCTTCTTGGGGGCTGCGGTTTCCTTCTGGACGGCTTCCAGTCTGCGCTCCAGTTCCTCCAGCTTCTTCTGCTTATCCTCCACGGTCCGTCTGAGTTCCTGCATCTCTTTCCTGAGGGCCTCGATGGCGGCGACCTGCTCATCGGCTGCCCCGCCGTGACCCACTCCTCCTGTTACCAGGCACAAGGTCAACATGCTGACCAGGATGACACGAGACATAACACCCCTCCTCCTCTGACGAAGGCATGAAATACCTGTGGCCGGTCCGTATCCGGCTTTCTGGTTGGAACGAATGATGGGTTAAGCTAAAAGGAGCTTGGGGGGAGCACGGCACTCAAAAAGTAAGTAATGAAACCGCGAGAGGCTGGTAGGTGGGTCTGGGGTGCAGAAACGCCGCCCTGATTGAGCTGCCGCTTGTGCGGCGGAAAAGGGCGTAAAAGCGAGTTTAGCTGGGCCTAAAGCGGCCTGGCACAATGGACAGGTAGAGCTGTCGTGATGATGGTGGTGTGATTCTTCAGGAACTTGAGAGAACTTCTGGACGGTGAATGTCCCGGCAATTTGGCTGACTGTGTCTGAGAGGCAGGAAGAACAGTGCGCGTGCGAGGATAGATGCCACTGATGGGCTAAGGGAAGCAGGATGTAGGCGAAAAACGCTACCAGGCAGAAAATAGCTCGCAACCGCTTTTTCAGCATACCACCCAGAATTTCTTTTAGCGGTGAGATTGCCATGTTCGTGAAGAAT
>CAZLRL010000071.1:0-1533 GCA_964561645.1 uncultured Desulfobacterales bacterium | reverse complement strand
CAGCATACCACCCAGAATTTCTTTTAGCGGTGAGATTGCCATGTTCGTGAAGAATAGGAAAGGTAGAGAATTCTAAACAAAATGCAACCTAGTTGCAATGAAATTTCTTTGGGGTCCAAGTGACGGATGTTTGAAAGGGCAGGAGAACATATCTTGCCATCCCCTACAGTTATCACCTCTCCTGGAAAAATTGCATAGATCTTCTGCCTAGCGAAAAGGCTGTATTGGGTCGGAAAAAATTCAGACGCAAGGGCAGGAGGTCGAAAGAAAATGATAACCAGCAAGACATATCTAACCCAATGGATACCTCTAATGATTACTCGGTTATCTCTTCTGTATCTCACCTACGCCAATAAATGGCACTGCGCCACCACCTGTAACCTGGGGGAGAATTCCGTTCCATTTTTCTATAGCCTTGAGATTAGCCTCTACCTTTCTAAGCTCTATAAGATCTAGTGAAATATTTGCTCTCTGTAGCCTCAAAGACTCTGCCTCTGCCTTGGCCGCGGTAATCTTCTGCTCTGCCTCAATCTTTATCCTCTCCAGGTCCCTCCTTGACTTCAGGGCCAGCTGTTCTGCTGTCTGCTTGGCCTCAATAGCCTCGGTAAATACTTGTGAGAAGCTGAACGAGACAATAGAAAACGCATCCACTGATATGTTATAGTCCTGGAGTCTGGCAGCAAGGTTTTCTCTCATGGCCTCGCTTACTGCTGCTCTCTTGGTTATAAGTTCTTCTGCTGTATACCTGGCTGATACAGCCTTCATTACTTCTTGTATTGCAGGGTCTATAATACGATCCTTGAAATGTATCCCAAGCGTTTGATAGACTACATTCGCTCTATCGGGCACTATGTGATAGTTAAGCGCCACCGATGAGGTCACATCCTGGAGATCAGACGAGGCAGATGCGGCATCAGTCACTGCCTTCTGAACTTTGACATCCATCAAGACAACTTCCTGCACTATAGGTATCCTGAAATGCAGCCCTTCTCCAAGCACATTCTCCTGAACCGCGCCAAAATTGAGGACAACTCCTCTTTCGCCTGCACCAACCTTAACCCATGGACTGAAAAACAGCAAAACGACCAGAATTGCGCCTATAATCACTGCCAGCCTCAAGGGGCCTTTCTTCAGTGCAGACTTCATGGTCTCCTTGGCCATGTAGATATCTTTCTCCTTCATTATGCCACCTCCTTTTAATTTAGCCGAGATTATGCGAGAGACTTGGCTTCTTCTGTACGAAAATGGTTTTTGGTACCTCTTCGCCCGGATAAAATCCCCCAAAGTTTCTATTCTGAAGCCGAGTCCTCATATTGTCTGCATGATAGCACAATTTCCCCTGAAGAACGACTTTTCCCGGAATTCTGAGCATACTAGTGTAGCGTCTCTTAAATCCTATGACATTTATTGGGCGGCAATATTCGCAGAAAGTTTTTTGAAAGTCTTCCTTTTCTAAAGGGGATTTAAGAAGATTATTAAGGGAGCCTCTTGCAAATATCACCTAGCTGTCATTCTGAGGGAGCCGTAGGCGAC
>CAZLRL010000070.1:9173-9603 GCA_964561645.1 uncultured Desulfobacterales bacterium | reverse complement strand
ACCTGTAATCCCCCCGGCTCCGGAGGACTGGCCGCCAAGGCGGTGCCCCGGCCGTGGTCCGGCTTTTTGCCTCGCATATTTTTCCATAATCTCCCTATAATCTCTGGTTATTAATTATTTGCCCACATGTCAAGAGACAAGGGCGGAAAGCGAAGCGCATCCATCCCTTTCGCCGGTGAATCTTGAACTTGTAACTCATGTTTCACACTTCTGAAACGGAAAATATCTTGAGAAATGTAAGGATAGCCTAAGGTTATCCCGAAATTGGGGGGTTCACCCCCCAAAGAAGGGGCGAACCGGAGAGGCAGTGTTTCTCTGGTTCCCAAGCTCCCGCTTGGGAACCTTGGTGCCCCCGAAGCTCTGCTTCGGAAAAGACCCGGCCCGCAGCCGTCGGCCTGGGCCTGTTAGAGCCAAGCAGGAGCTTGGCGGA
>CAZLRL010000070.1:0-9163 GCA_964561645.1 uncultured Desulfobacterales bacterium | reverse complement strand
TGGTTCCCAAGCTCCCGCTTGGGAACGAGATGAAATATCCAAAGTTTTTTATGATAGAATTACCTTGCCGCCAAGCTGGCAGGAAACCCCGGAGAGGATTATGACCCCATATAGTTTTACGCTGAACGGCATTGAGGTGCCTTTCGAGGCCGGACAAACCATTTTGGAGGCCGCCCGGAAGGCCGGGATCTTTATCCCCACCCTGTGCGACTACAAAGACACCATCCCCACCGGAGCTTGCCGGGTCTGTGTGGTGGAGGTGGAGGGGGCCCGGACTCTGGTCCCGGCCTGCGCCACTCCGGCCACCCCCGGAGCCGTGGTCAGAAGCGACACTGATCGGGTGGAATCCTCCCGCCGCCTGGTACTGGAGTTGATGTTGGCCTCGGGTAATCATAACTGCCTCATTTGCGAAGCCAACGGCCACTGCGAACTCCAGGATCTGGCCTATCGCTATCATGTGGATTTCCCGGGATTCGTCCGGGACTCCGGGGAAACTTTTTATTACGAAGACAACAACTCCATGATCGTGCGGGACAATTCCAAATGCATCCTGTGCCATCGCTGCGTTCGGGCCTGCAACGAGCGCCAGGTCAACCTGGCCATCGGGGTGGGCTATCGGGGCGGCGACAGCGCCATCGTGGCCCGGGGAGACCAGCCCTATATCGACTCCGAGTGTGTCTTTTGCGGCGAGTGCCTCCAGGCCTGTCCCACTGCGGCCATTTTGGATAAAAATGCCCTTTTTCAGGGGCGTCCCTGGGAAATCCAGCAGGTGCGCTCCACCTGTTCCTATTGCGGGGTCGGCTGCCAGATCGACATCCACACCAGAAATAACCGCATCATCAAGATAACCGGGGCCGACGCGGTCCCCAATCGGGGGCGCTTATGCGTCAAGGGTCGCTTCGGCTGGAATTTTGTGCATCATCCCGAACGCTTGAAAACCCCGTTGATCAAGGAGAACGGTGAATTTCGCAAAGCCACCTGGGAAGAAGCCCTGGACCTGGTGGCCCGGCGTCTCCTGGAAATCAAGGAAGAACATGGTCCCGAGAAAATCGGCGGTTGGTGTTCCGCCCGCATCACCAACGAGGAAAATTATCTTATGCAAAAGTTCCTCCGCGCGGTCATCGGCACCAACCACGTGGACCATTGCGCCCGTCTCTGACACAGCGCCACCGTGGCCGGTCTGGCCGCGTCCTTCGGTTCCGGCGCCATGACCAACTCCATCGAGGAACTGGAAGAATCCGACTGCATCCTGGTGACGGGCTCCAACACCTCGGAGACCCATCCGGTGATCGCCACCTTCATCAAGCGGGCCGCCCGCCTGAAAGGCAAAACCCTGATCGTCATCGACCCCCGGCGGCTCTTCCTGACGCGCCACGCCGCCATCTGGCTGCGCCAGCGGCCCGGCAGCGACGCCGCGGTAATCAACGGCCTGATGCACGTCATCATTCGGGACAACCTCCACGATCAGGACTACATCGCCGAACGCACCGAAAACTTCGAAGCCCTGGCGGAAACCGTCTCCCGCTATACCCCGGAAGTGGTGGAACAGATCAGCGGTATACCGGCCCGGGACCTGGAAAAGGCCGCGCAGCTTTACGCCGCCGCGCCCCGGGCCGCAATTTGCTACGCCATGGGCATCACCCAGCATATCACCGGCACGGACAACGTCAAATCCCTGGCCAATCTGGCCATGCTGTGCGGCAACGTGGGCATCAGGGGCGGCGGGGTCAATCCCCTGCGAGGCCAGAACAACGTCCAGGGGGCCTGCGACATGGGCGGCCTGCCCAATGTCTTCTCGGGCTACAAACCTGTGACCGTGCCCGAGAACCGCTGGAAAATGGAGCGGGTCTGGGGCGTCAGGAACCTGCCCGACTGGGACGGCATGACCATGACCGAGATGCTGCCGGCCATCGAAGAAGGCAAAATCAAGGCCCTGTACATTATCGGTGAAAATCCGGTCATCTCCGAAGCGGACGTGGGCAAGCCTGTGAACCCCCTCGAGGAACTGGACTTCCTGGTGGTACAGGACCTTTTTCTCACCGAAACCGGCAAGTTGGCCGATGTGGTCCTGCCGGCCTCGTCCTTCGCGGAAAAAAACGGCACCTTCACCAACACGGAAAGGCGGGTGCTCCTGGTGCACCGGGCCGTCCTGCCGATCCGCAACTCCCTGCCCGACTGGCGCATCATTTGCGAGCTTTCCCAGCGGATGGATTATCCCATGGATTACGCCACGCCCCAGGAGATTTTCGAGGAAATCCGCCAGGTAACGCCGGCCTACGCCGGCATCTCCTACGAGCGTCTGGAACGGGAAGGCGGCCTCCAGTGGCCCTGCCCCCATCCGGACCATCCCGGCACCACCTATCTCCATGCCGGGCGCTTTACCCGGGGTCGGGGCCACTTTTCCGCCATCGAATACCGGGAACCCGCGGAGTTGCCTGACCAGGAATATCCCCTCATCCTGACCACCGGGCGGGTGCTCTACCAGTATCATACCGGCACCATGAGCCGCCGGGCCCCGGGACTGGTGGAAAAAGCCCCCGAGTGCCGGGTGGAGATCGCGGCCGGGGACGCCGACAAGTTCGGCATCAACGACGGCGAAATGGTCTGGGTGAAAAGCCGCCGCGGGCAGATCAAGGCCCGGGCCCTGGTGTCCACCAAGGCCATTCCCGGGACCATTTTCGTGCCTTTCCACTATTACGAAGCCGCGGTCAACAAACTCACCATTGCGGCCCTCGATCCGGTGGCCAAAATTCCGGCCTACAAGTTCTGCGCGGTGAAGCTCGAAAAAATCGGTGAGAGCCCCGGACAAAAATCCCCGGAAGACCTGCCCCTTAGGAAAGGAGTGGCCTCATGACCCGCCTCGGTCCCTGTGTCAGCGTCCCCACCGTCCAACTTCGGCAGGAGGTCTGCGATCGGCTCGAGGCCACCATCACCCGTCATCGGGGCCGGATCGGGGCCTTATTGCCCGTCCTTCAGGAAGCCCAGAAGATTCTGGGGCGCGTGCCCTTGCAGATGCAGCAAGTTATCGCCGCGGAGCTCAACGTGGCCGGGTCCCGGGTCTTCGACACCCTGAGCTTCTATACCATGGCCGCCTGGCAGCCCAAGGGCCGACACATCATCCGTTTGTGCCATTCCCCCTGCTGCCATGTCACCGGCTCCGACAACATCCTCCGCATTCTCCAGGAGGAACTGGAAGTGGAGGAGGGCGGCATCACCGCGGACCGGCTGTTCACCCTGGAACTCTCGTCCTGTCTGGGAGTTTGCGAAGTGTCCCCGGCCATGCAGATCGACGAAGTGGTCTACGGCAACCTGGACCGGGACCAGATCAGACAGATCCTGGCCGACTATCGGGCCGAAAAGGTGCCGGACTACCGCCAACTGCCTTATTCCACCCGGGATTTCCGGGAATTCGTCCCGGGCCCCCACGAACCGGTTTTGTTGGACAACGTGGGGCGCCTCGATCCCATGAGCATCGATGAATACGTGGCCCGGGGCGGCTATGAGGCTCTTAAAAAGGCGGTCACCACCATGACCCCGGAAGAGGTCATCGAGGCGGTGAAGACCTCGGGGCTTAGGGGCCGCGGGGGCGCCGGCTTTCCCACCGGTCTCAAATGGTCCTTCACCCGGCCTCTGGACGCCCCCAAGTATGTGATCTGCAACGCCGACGAAGGCGAGCCCGGGACCATCAAAGACCGCTATCTCATGGAAGGAGACCCCCACAAGGTGCTGGAGGGCTTGGCCATCGCGGCCTATGCCGTGGGGGCCAGCCAGGGCTTTATCTACTGCCGGGGGGAGTACTTTCTCTCCCAGCACCGTCTGCAAAACGCCATCGACCAGGCCGCGGCCCAAGGCTTTTTGGGGGACAACCTGTTCGGCACCGACTTTTCCTTTAGCGTGGAATTGCGCTCCGGGTTCGGGTCCTACGTCTGCGGCGAGGAAACCGCGCTCATCGAGTCCCTGGAAGGCAAACGGGGCTTTCCCCGCCTCAAGCCCCCCTTCCCTGGCCAGGTGGGCCTTATGGGTCAGCCCACCATCGTCAACAACGTGGAGACCCTGGCTGCCGTGCCGGCCATCATCGCCCGGGGCAGCGACTGGTACCGGAGCCTCGGCACCGAGGACACCCCGGGCACCAAGATTTACCAGATCATCGGCCACGTCAAGACGCCCCAGATCGTCGAGGCGCCGGTGGGCCTGACTCTGCGGGAGCTCATCGACACTTATGGCGGCGGCCTCCTAGATGGCCGCAGCTTCAAGATGTGCCAGACCGGCGGGGCTTCAGGCGGGCTGGTCACGGCCGCGGCCCTGGATGTGCCCCTGGATTTCGGCTCCCTGGCTGAGATCGGCAGCGCTTTGGGGTCCGGCACCATGCTGGTCCTGGACGACACCACCTGCGTGGTGGATTTTCTCAAATGTGTGGCCGACTTTTTCGCGCACGAGTCCTGCGGCCAGTGCACCCCCTGCCGGGAGGGCACCGCCTGGTTCCAGATTTATTGCAACGGCTTCACCCGGGGGCAAAGCAAGCCCGAAGATCTGAAATTTCTCCGGCGCCTGGCCGCCACCATGCAGGACGCCTCTTTCTGCCCCCTGGGCCAGGCCGCGCCGGTTCCCTTCCTCAGCGCGCTCCAGCACTTCAGGGAGGAAATCGACGAGCATCTGAAGGACAAAACCTGCCGGGCCGGGGTGTGTTCTTTTCAATAAAAAAATGCAGGTCGGGCACTGCCCGACAAAATCCTGACAAAATTGCCGAGGGATGAAAAGTATCCGTGCGCAGGGGTTAAAGAGTAAACTGAGGGGCACACGTCTCGCCTCACATGAAAAAACCCGTGGCGCGGGCGTCCCGCCCGCTCCTCTCGGCGCTCCCTTACTGTCGGCGGGCGGGACGCCCGCCCTACGTAGAATATAGCCGCGAGGCACACGCGCCCCACTCTTTGAGACTTAACAAAAATATCGGCCTCAGCATCCATCCTGGACCACCTTCTCCCCGCACTCTTCCTCTCCCGCCCCGGTTGCACCTGGGATGGCCAATGTGGTACATCTTCCCCCAAAAGTTTGCCTGCGGGCTTGGCCCGCCAAAAATGACTGAAACGAGAGACCGTCCTGGCTGCTTCCCCGGACATCCCCGTTAAAATTATTTACGTCCCCTGGCTGGTCCCCACCTGGGCCCGAGCCCAGGTGTGGGGGCACGTCATCCTGGTGAAACGGGGGGTCGGCCTGACCGAAAAGCTCCTGGCCCATGAGCTGGCCCACGTCCTCCAATGGCGGCTTTTGGGGGTCTTCGGCTTTATGTATGACTACGCCCGCTTCTTCCTCCGCCACGGCTACGCCGGGCATCCTCTGGAGGTGGCCGCCCGCCTGGCCGAACAAGACGAGTATTTCCTCCAGTGGGCCCGGGAAATACTCCGGGACAGGAGAAACGAACCGTTAGAACAGCTTAAGCCATAACCGATCAGTTTAATCAGGAAACCGGCCCCCATGCTTATCCCTGCCCCCGAAAAAACCTCTCTCAGCCAAAACCACGCTTCCGGGTCCCGACCGCGCCGCCTGTTGTATTCGCTCATCGTGCTGTTTTTGGCGCTGCTGGTCATTGAACTGGGCTTGTAGTTCTTCTTTTTTGTCCGGGGCAAAATTCACCCCTTCTACCAGCAAGCCCTCCACATTTCCTCCTATGCCGGCCTGGACTGGCCCCAGGAATATTAAAAAGCTCAACCAGGGGGCTCCCCGCTACCTGGTGACCAATTACGGCGAAAAGGGCTACCGCCTGACCCAGGAAATCGTCTACCCGATACTGCTCCTCAAGCAGGGCCGGATTCCCGATTACGTCATCTTTTGCGACGGCATCAACGAAGTCATGGTGGGCTAAAAGAATAAACAGGCGGGGTCCATCTTCGGGGCCGATTATATGCGCCGCCGGCTTTATCACCAGGACACGGTGGGGGAACATCTCACCCAGCTCTGGCGGCGGTCCGGCCTGTATCGAGGCACCAAGGAACTAAAGGACCTGGTCAAAGCCCCCTTCAAAACCGAGAAGCCCTTGACCCCGGAGGACAACCAGACCATAGAGGGCAACAGCCAGGTGGCGGAGCGCCTCACCCGCATTTTTCAGCAGGAATTTCCTACGGACCTCACCACTCCACCGGAGGAAAGGCCGGATTCCGGTTGACTACTTCACCTCAATCATGTGGGCTTTCCGCGGTTCCTCGCCCAGGGGCAGCTCCAACTGGACATTGCCGACGTTTAAGGGAAATCGCCCCGGAACCTTGAAGATCAGGGGATTGTCGTCTTTGACCACAATGGGCGGCGCAGAAAACCCCCGCTGCAAGGCAATAAAATACTCTCCCGGCGGCAACTGGCCCAGGTTCACCCGAAATCCTCCTGACTTCCGGACTGGTATCCTGGGAAGGTCTGATAGAAAAGCCCCCAAGCCCAATTTGTCTCGACCACTCTTCAGTTGGTGCTCTTTTTTGACCACTTGAAAATAGGCTTCCTCGGGCACCTTGCCCTTCACCCGATACCAGTTGGTGATCAGGCCGCTGACCACCACGTCACCGGCCCTGACCGGTACCCCGGCCAGCAGGACCGCCAACGCCAGCCCCACTCCTGCAATGAACCATTTCCTCAAAGTTCCATCCTCCCAAGCCGGTACTGCCCCCGCACCTGGAAAAATCCCGGTCCTGCCTGGCACAGATGCCACTTGCTCTGGGGAATTATTAGAAAACCCGGTAGGATATTAATCGATCTTAATTGGGAAGAAGATTAAGAATAAAAAGGGCCTCGCCCTCACCCTTATGGGATGCACTGTTTGGAAAAATCTCCATACCTACCCACCAGGTTATGAACCCTCCGATTTTGAAAAGACCATCGGTCCGCCCATGTGGTATTTGAACGAAAAACCCAATTGACGCGGCCCCTGACCCACGCCCCCCCTACTCGGTGTCCGCCATTTAGGCCTGGTGCGGCGTAAAGCCAAAGCGGCTGAAAATCTCCTGCGCGGTGGGGCTGCGGAGAAAATCCAGAAAAGCCCGGCCGTTTTGCGGGTTGCGGCCCGTGCTGATGGGGCAGGCATAGTAATTGACCCGGTCCCTCTGGTCCAGGTCCGGGCCCACCTCCACCCCGGCCAGCTTCAGGCCCTGGCGCCGGGCATGGGCCACCTCGGTGGCCCACACCGGGCCCACGTCGGCCTCGCCCGACAACAGCCTCTCCGGGGTCTGGCGGTGATGCACGGTGGTGAGCAGGGTGGTGCCCTGCTGCTTTTTGATCTCCATGATCCCCTGAACCAGGCCTTCACCGCCGGCCCGGCGGTACATGTTGATGATGTGTTCGGCGATGTCCTCGTATTCGGGGTTGGGCTGGGAGATGCGCACCTGCTCCGCGGCCAGGTCCTGAACCTTCATGATGTTGAGGGGGTTGTCCTCGGGGACCATGAGGACGATGCGGTTGTGGAGATAGATGAAGCACTCCTCCCTGTTGGTCAGGCCCGCCTGCACCAGGGCGTCCACGCCGCCTGCCGACACTGAGGAATAAACCTCCGGCGGGCAGGTGATCTCCCGCTCCTGAAACACGGCGCCGCCCGCCAGAATTTGTTGTAACTCCAGTTTCGGGGGCAGGGTCTCGCAAAAGATGTGCTGCACTTCCGGGTGGGCCTGCTGAAAAGCCTCCAGCAACTCAGGCATGGCCATGAACTGATTGCCGGCCATGAACAGCACCAGGTCGGCCTGGTCCGCGTGTTCCAGGCCCAATAAATCCTGGCCGCGCTCCGCCGGGATGACCGGGAGCGGGCTTGCCTTGCCACTCATAGAACCCTCCTATTTATTTTTCTCTGGCAATCTCCCGCAGGCTGTCGAGAATCTTCTCGGGCTCCGCCCTCTGGGTGTAATCCGCGTCCACAAAGGCATACTGAATAATGCCGTCCGGGGCCACCACAAAGGTGCCGGGCAGGGGCAGGTCATAGGACTTGTCGGCATTATAGTCCGGCAACTGGGCGTCGAATTTTTCCGCGTAAAGCTTCCGGAGGGGTTCGGCCAGGGAGAACACCAGGCCGTATCGGCGGGCCACCTTATTGCCGGCATCGCTCAACACCTCGAAACCCAACTGGTGCTTTTCGGCCATGGACAGGGAGCGCTCCGGCGTTTGGGGGGAAATGGCCACCATGGAGGCCCCGAGGGCCTTGATCTCCGGCAGCATGTCCTGGTAGGCCTGCAACTGCAGGTTACAATACGGTCACCAGGTGCCCCGGTAAAAGGTGACCACCACCGGCCCCTGGGCCAGAAGGTTCGACAGCGACACCTGCTCGCCGTTGGGATTGGGCAGGGTGAAATCCGGGGCCCGCTCGCCCTGCTTTTTGGCCTCCTGGGCCAGGCCCGAGCGGATTAATTCTTCCGTGGCCTCCTCCATCTTGGCCACGTCTTCCGGGTCCAGTTGCGCCTCGACCCCTTCCTTGAATTCCTGCAAGGCTTCTTGTAGGCTCATAGCGATTCCTTTCTGTGGCAAAAATTCAGCAGGCCCGGTAAGATACGTTTCCCGGAGCACTCCATCAGATTCCTCAGCCTGAAAAAGAAATGACTTTCTGCTTAATAAGATTACCACGCCGGGCCCCAAAACAATCCGCTCCGGCATTTATCTGCTAAACTCCAATGAAAACCTAACCCATCCATGTTAAGGAATTTTTGAAAAAAAACCGAGACCGTCGAGGGTGAAAAACATGCCGCGCCCCTACCACTTATGGCTGATAATAATCATTTTTGTCCTGCTATCAGGACCTTTGGCGGAGGGTTCTACCGCTTATTCGGCGAGCAATCCAGCCGCGTCCCGGACCGCCAAAAATGTCATTGTCCTCATCCCGGACGGCTGTTCCAGCGAGCAGTACACCCTGGCCCGCTGGTTCAAGGGGGCGCCCCTGGCGCTGGACCAGATCCTGGTCGGCGCGGTCAAAACCTATGTCGCGGATTCGGTGGTGGCCGATTCCGCGCCCGCGGCTTCGGCTTTCGCCACCGGTCATCGAACCAGCTGCACCTTTATCAGTATGGGACCGAAAAACCCTCCCCTGGCCTGCGTGCCGAACCCCGACCCCAACCTGTCCTACCAGCCGCTGGCCACCGTCCTGGAAGGGGCCAAACTGCTGGGCAAAGCCACGGGGCTGGTAGTCACCTCCCGGATCAGCCATGCC
>CAZLRL010000069.1:0-9659 GCA_964561645.1 uncultured Desulfobacterales bacterium | reverse complement strand
GGTGCGCTTGAGCGGCGTACCCGAGGAAACTGTGGCCCGACAGGCCCAAAAACTGGCCGACGCCCTGCGCCGCCTGGTGCCCCGCCACCCGGACCTGGCGGCCCGCTTGCGGGTGCTGGGTCCGGCTCCCGCGGGCCTGGCCAAGCTCAAGAACCGCTGGCGCTGGCAAATTCTCATCAAAAGCTACGGCCGCCCTCCCCTGCTTACGGCCATACAATATCTGCGCCAGACCTGGTCCCCGCCTCCCAAAAGCAAAATCGACCTCACCGTGGACATCGACCCGGCCCATTTGTTTTGAGGAATCCAAGTTTTCGAAGGGGAAAAAGCCGTTGACATTTTCTGGAAAAAAGCTGAAAATTTACGTAGACTTATCTATATTTTTAACCTCTTATGAAAAGTTCGAGTGCAAATTACAGAGAGGTCTCTCATGGCAAAACTTGGAACCCCTTTAACCATTCGCCTGGAAGGCCCGGCTGTAAAGCATAATCGCATCAAACTTCGGGATTTTCTTTTTTTCATTCGGCAACTGCAAAATGGTGTAGATAGAGTTGCCCGAGTCCTTTCAGGACAAAGTGTAAGCGTTCAACCCGGTCGCAAGCCAACAGAGATTCAGAGTGCTTGCTCTCTGGATATAGTGGAGATTAAGGGTGGCAGTTTAACCGTCATATGCGATTTACCCCGTCAGCCTCAAGAAAGTTTATACGAGGATCTGGGAGAAGAAGCCCTAACACACCTTATAAGCGGAATTAGTGTCTTTGAGAGCAATCAGGCTCAAATGCCCCAAGGTTATGATAAAGGAGTACTTTTATCCTGGCGAGAAGGTGGAAAACTATTCGATCACGGCATTGAAAAAATCACTTTCGACCTCAAAACTCGCCATGGAAAGTGGGCTTCCACTTTTACACCTATCATCCAATCCCAGATAATATCCCAGATTCAAGAGCCTATGGAGAATCGCCGTACTTTGGAAGGTCGTCTTCTAATGGGTGATTTCAAAGAGACAGGTTTTCGGTGCCGTATCCATCCACCAATAGGAAAACCTATATTATGCCTCTTTGAGGAGGCACTGAAAGAATCAGTGTTAGCTTCCTTAACTCGGTTTGTTAGAGTTGTAGGAGAAGCAACTGAAATAAATGGACAAATCCAAACCTTACAAATAGAAGATATCGAAATTGTTGATGGGAATGGAGACTTAGAAAGTAGATATGAGAGAGATTATACCTTTTTTGATGCTGAAACAAACCTGGAGTCTTTGGCTGAAAGCCAACAAGTTGAGGAAGTCAAAGAATTTTCTCAACTTATAGGAGATTTTTGGCCGGAAGATGAAAATTTGGACCAGTTTATTGAAAAAGTTAGAGAATGGCGGCATGAAGGCGAGGAACGGTATATTGGATAATGAATTCTGCAGTTCTTGACACAGATGTCGTCTCTTTTTTGTTTAAAGGAGATGATCGAGCAGAATTATACCGTCCTCATCTGATTGGGAAATTATTAGTGATTTCCTTTATGACACTGGCCGAATTAGACCGCTGGGCCTTGGCACGAAACTGGGGAGAAGCTCGGCGTGCTAGAATGGAACAACATCTAAGAAATTTTGTAGTATACCCCTTCCATCGCGATCTCTGTATAAAGTGGGCAGAGGTAACAGTTCAACGCAATCGAATAGGAAGACCTATAAGCTGTGCAGATGCTTGGATTGGAGCTACTGCCTTATTCCAAGATATTCCTCTCATATCCCATAATGGGTCCCACTTCCAGGATATAGAGGGTTTAAAAGTAATAACTATAACTTAATTAAACTAGATTGCCCTCCTCCAAAGCCTCCGCATAAGCCTCATAGGTGGGTTTGCCGAACAACACGAAACGCACCAGCTCAATTTCGGGGTGTTGGGCCAGATAATCCTTGACGGTACTCAGGGCCACCCGGGCCGCGTCAGGGACCGGGTAGCCGTAAACCCCGGTGGACAGCGAGGGAAAGGCCAGGGATTTTATACCACGTTCGGACGCCAGTTTCAGGCTTTCCCGGTAGGCTGAGGCCAAAAGCTCCGGTTCCCCCTGCTGGCCCCCGTGATAGATTGGACCCACGGTGTGGATGACATAGTTGGCCTCGAGTTTCCCCCCGGTGGTGATGACCGCCTGGCCGGTGGGGCAGCGGCCGACCCGGCGGGCTTCCTCCTGAATTTGAGGTCCCCCCGCCCGGTTAATGGCCCCGTCCACGCCTCCGCCCACCCGGAGCTGTTCGTTGGCCGCGTTGACAATGGCCTCGGTGTCCTGCCGGGTGATGTCGCCTTCCACCAACTCCAGCACCGACGGCCCGATCTTGACCTGCATGGCATCCTCCCTGGTGGTGATCGCTTAATAAATGTTCGAGGGGAAGGCAACCGCAGCCCGCCCCTCACAATCACCGTTATCCTCTAATCTTTTACTGCGCCCCTGGGGTAGATCAGAACCTGGAAGCGCTTCCGGGGTTCGGTAAGGTGGGGCATAAGTCTTTCCCCTGTACGTGGTCGAGACCGCAGATGTCCTTCAATTTAAAGGCAATTTCCATCGCAGTAAATAACTTTGAACTTTGAACCTTGAACTACGAACTTTTCCCTTACACCTCGATCGCTTTATAGGGCTCCGCCCGCTGGGCCCAGTCGCTTTGGGGATATTTTTCCTTCAACGTATCGTACGCTTCCCGCAACATTTTGGGATCATGCGTGTGCTTGTACGAGGCCACCCCTTGCCAATAAATGGCCTCGGGCAAAACATTGGGGTGAGGACAACGCTCTACGGCTTCCTCGAATTCAGCCCGGGCCAGGGCAACCTGATCGGTGCCCAGGTGGAACCGCCCTTTCCCCACCGTGAAGCGGGCGATGAATTCATCCGGCGGCACAAAGCCCACGGAGCGGTAATGTTCCTTGCCCTTTGCATCCAGCACCAGAATGGTGGGGGTCCAGGTGACCGAGTATTTATCCGTCATTTCCTTGTTGGTGATCTGGACTTGAACCGGCACAAAATTAAGCTCCACAAACTTGGACACGCCTTCGTTCGGGTACGTCACGGTACCCATCTGCTGGCAACCGAGTCATTCGGGATTGTAGAAATCCAGCAGGATGGGTTTATTGGCCTTTTTGGCGGTTTCCTTAGCCTTGGCCAGATCGTCAACCCAGCACACTTCCTTAGCCATAAGCCTATCTCCTTTCCTTCGGAGGCCCCGCTCTGCCGAAAGGCTTCCTGATTTGCCTTAAATTAATCACCCTTAGACAGAAAACAAGGCTTGTACATCAGTTGACAATATGTGATTCTTTTCACATTACCTGTCAGGTACTTGGCGGCCTGTTGTTATTTTGTGATAATATGGTTAATAACTTTTTTAAAGAGGGTACCATGATGGCTGAAGAACTTTGTTTAACCAGAGACCTGGATGCCTTGAGACGGCAGCTTCCTTATCACAATCTGCGCCAGCGGATGGTAAAAACCACCAAGGAGATTGACTGGCAGGCCGAATGGGAACGCTTCGACGCCCGAGAGCTGTTTTCTTTCAACCTCTCAGCTATTCCTGCCAAGTTGCTGGAGGATATCCAAAAACGACGGGAAGTCTTGATGGACGGGAACCAGGCGTCCATCTCCGTATTGACCCGGTTAGTAGACGGTCTCTGCGGCTATCCCATTACGCCCTCGACTCCGATTGCTGAGCAGTTCGCCCGGGCCGCGTCCATGGGCCAGAAGAACCTGTTCGGCACCGAAGTGACGTATTTCCAGCCTTCCGATGAGCTCTCCGCCATCGCCTCGGTGGAGGCCATGGCCTGTCAGGGCGGACGCTACGTGGACAATACTTCTTCCCAGGGCCTGTTGCTGAAAACCAAAAACCTGTTTTCCGTAGCCGGCAAGCGCCTGCCCGTGGTCATGACCGTCATGGCCCGGGAAGTGAACAAAGGGTCCCTGTCCATCCACGCCGGGCACACCGACTTCTATGCGGTGCGCAACGCCGGTTGGGCTCAGCTGGTGTCCTGCGACAACCAGGAAATGCACGATCTGTTGCCCATTGCCTTTAAAGTGGCGGAACTGCGCCAGGTGATGCTGCCGGTCATGGTCGTCGGGGACGGCTTCATCAAAAGCCATGCCATCGAAAACGTCCAGGAGCTGTCCGACGCGTTTTTGGGCTGGTTCGTCGGGCCCCCCAACCGCTTCCACCAGCCGGATTTCGAGCACGGCACCCTGAGCGGCACCTTCACTGATATGGACCTGACCATGGAGGGACAGGTGAGTCAGGACCTGGCCTACCGCTTTTTCAAGCGGGGCTTTGTCGCGGCCATGACCGCCATGAACAAAATCCTGGAAACCAACCTCAAGGTGGTGGAATGTTACCGCACCGAAGACGCGGACATGGTGGCGGTCGTGTTGGGCTCCGCCGCCGGAGTGGTGAAGGACGTGGTGGACTATTACCGGGACGTCAAAGGCTACAAAATCGGCGTGGTCCGGCCCGTGCTGTTTAATCCTCCCTGTTACGAGGAACTGGCCTACGGCATGCGCAAGGCCAAGGTGGTGTCGGTCCTGGAGCGCTGCGCCACCACGCACAATCAGCTCATGCTGGCCGATGTCCAGGCCGCCCTGCAGGTGTCCATCCGGGCCGGACGGGAAGGCAAACGGGAGCACCGGATTTACGGCCGGGAGGACATGCCCACCCTGCTCCACGGCGTCTATGGTCTGGGGAGCAAGGACTTCAACAAGTATGACGCCGCCTCGGTGGTGGAAAACATGATCAGTTGCTTTGAGAAGCGCCGGGGTTTCTTGCGGGATTTCTATGTGGGCATCGAAGGGCCGCTGACCCTCAAGCCCGCTCCCCTGCCGGGATTTCTGGACCGGGAGTTGGGCATGACCTTCATCGGCGTGGGCGCCGAAGGGGTGAAAACCGCGCTGGAATCAGCCGCCCTGATCTACGCTGAGGAAGCTGGCTCCGGCCCAAAGAAGTATGTGCAATCCGGGGCCCGTTACGGCGCCGCCCGCAAAGGCGCCCCGGTGTTCATGAACCTGCGCCTTTCCTCCCAACCGATCCGCAATTCCAGCGAGCTCACTCAAAGAGACGTGCTGGCCTTCTTTAACGAGAAATTCCTCTCCGACCAGATTCTCCGGGAATACGTGGGCGGTCTCAAGGAGAAGGGGCTTCTGGTGATCAACACCACCAAAACCTGCGACGAGCTCATGGAAAGCTTCCCGAGCCAGGTGCAGTCTTTGATTAAATACCGGAAAATCCGGCTGTTGACCCTGGACGGCACCCATGCGGCCATGCAGCATCTGAACCGGAACCTCCCCGGAGCCGCGGTTCTGGGCCTCATCAACAAGGAATTGGGCATCCTGCGGGAAAAAGAATTCGAGCAGCGCTTCAAAAAAATCCTGGAAAAGAAGCTTGGCGGCAAAAGGGGCAAGGGCAAAGAAATGGTAGAGTCCAACCTGGCCCTCCTCAAGTTCGGCGCCGAGCAGAGCAATCCCGGCTGCGGCGGCGAGCGCTTCGTCTCCGCGGCTCTGGCGGCCCATGCCGAAGAACCGGTTTATGTTGCTCCCAAACCCGAAGATTTCGGCCGGAAACCCGGCTCCGCCGGCTTGCGGGTCACCCTTACGGAAAAGGACGAACTGGGAACTTTTAAGCCCATAAACCTCACCGAAAATTATCAGGAAACCTTCCACCGCCAGATGATCGAACCCCTCCTGGAAGGCAAAAAGGTTCCCTGGGATCGCTTCTTGCCGGTGGTGCCCGCGGCTACCAGCCGCTTTCGGGATATGAGCTACATCGGCACCGCGTTGCCGGTGTACGATCCCCAAAAATGCATCGCCTGCGGCATCTGTACGGCCTCCTGCCCGGATTCCGCCCTCTACAGCACCATTACCGACCGGCCCATCCCGGAAGAGGTCAAGCATAACTTCAAGATCTTCAAAAAGCCCCCCAAGGGCGTGCCCTGGGAGCGCTTCGCCATGAACCTGGAAGCCGACCCCGCTTCCTGTAAAGGCTGCGGCGTCTGCGCCCAGGTCTGCCCCACCGACGCTCTGGTCATGGTGGATAAAAACAAAGTAAGCGATCGGGACTTCCTCCCCGAGGTGACCCGAGGTTGGGATAAAAGTGTGGACCTGGCCCCCTCGGTGGACCGGCTGGCCTTGAACCATCAAGTGCTCTTTGTGTACTCCAAGCTTTATCCCGGCAAGCATACCCTGTGCCCCGGCTGCAGCGAAGGGGTGATCAACCTGCTGACCTTTTACGCCCTGGAGTCCCTCCGGAACCACCCGGAGGGCATCGCCACCTTTTACCAGGGCCTGCGCATCCTGTCGGAGCGCAACCGCCGGGCCATCGAGCACATGTTGGACCACGGCTTCAACATTTACACTATCAATTCCACCGGTTGCGACCAGGTGTCGGAACTGGTGAACCCCTTCAATACCCGCATCTATCCTTCCGGGCATTACGGCTTCGGCACCGCGTCCGCGGCCGCGCTGGGATCCAAATTCGCCCAGGATCAGGCCTATGTGGACCGGAACCAGGACGTGCTCACCAAGATCATCGTCTTCGCCGGGGACGGCGCCATCTACGACATCGGCAACGGGCCTTTCAACCATGCCCTGGGGGAAAACTTCGACATCACCTGGGTCATTTATAACAACGAAGGCTACATGAACACCGGCACTCAGAAGTCCGGCGCCACCCGCTTCGGCTCGGATCGCTCCACGTCGCCCATCGGCAAAAAGTACGCCGGCAAAACCACCCTGCACCGCCGGATCATCAGCCAGGCCATGGCCATCTCCCACGTGTACGCGGCCAAACTCAGCATCGACAATCCCTTTTATGCCATCAATATCCTTAAGGAGGCCATCGCTTACAACGGCCCTTCCCTGGTGGAATTTTTCTCCACCTGCCCCCAGGGGCATGTGACCCACGACTGGGCCGGCCCCCTCATCGCCCGCATGATGGTGGAGTCCCGGAAATGGCAGATCGCGGTGCGCCGCCCCTTCCAGCGGCTGGACATCTCCGCCAACCCCTCGCCGGAACTGATCTACCCTAAGGAAGGCAAGTCCTTCAAGCGGGGGATCAAGCGGGATGCCGCCACCTTCTTCGACGTGGTCAGCATGCTGGGGCAGTACAACCCCCACATGCATATGGTGAAAAGCGGCGACATTCCTGAAATTGTCCGGGTGAACGAAACCGTGAGCCTGTTCCGCTGGCTGCGCAACCAGTACCTGGCCGGCTACCGGGACAGCATGCCCACCGAAGAGGAAGTGGAACGCATCGTGGATGAACGCTACAAGCTGAACGGCTAGATAGATAAATCCTTGGCCACAGGCGGGGGAGCGGGATTATTTCTCGCTCCCTTTTTTTACCGTTTTCGGTTTTCGGTTTTCTGTTTTCGGTAAAAATTATCATTACCTGGTTTCCAAACTCCCATTTGGGAACCCATTTTGTCCTGGCTCCCAAGCTCCTGCCCTGAAAAGTTTGGTTATCTAATCTGGTTCCCAAGCTCCTGCTTGGGAACCCACTTGCACGCCAAGCTCTGCTTGGCTCCTTGTGCAGCTAATTATGGCGGCGGGCGATTTTCCACTATCAAGCCGAAGTGGCTGAGGGTGAGCCACCGTTTCCCTTATTTTTTCTTGACCCGCAACCTAATCTCCGGAAAATTTTATATAATGAAGTGTTGATAACATGAGGCGTCGTGTGCCACTGTCCCAGAAGAACGAAAAAGGCCTGCCGGTAAATGGCGACTTTTCCCCGGAAGAAAGCCGGCGTTATTCCCGCCACCTCCTGCTGGAGGAGGTCGGCTGGCCCGGGCAGCAGAAGCTCAAAGCCGCCAAGGTGCTGGTGGTGGGAGCCGGAGGGCTGGGTTCAGCCTGCCTCTTTTACCTGGCCGCGGCTGGGGTGGGCCACCTCGGCATTGTGGATTCAGATGCCGTGGAGCTTTCCAACCTCCAGCGCCAGATCCTCCACGGAGTGGCGGACCTGGAGCGGCGTAAAGTGGACTCGGCCAGAGACCGCCTCCGGAATTTGAACCCCCACTGCCGGGTGCAAACCTTCGACCTCCGGCTGACCGAGGCTAATATTCATGAGGTCCTTCGCGGCCACGACGTGGTTCTGGATGCCAGTGACAATTTCCCCACCCGCTTTCAGGTGGCGGACTGCTGCTGGCGGGAGAAAATTCCCCTGGTGTCAGCCGCGGTGGCGGAATTTTCCGGGCAACTCCTGGTGGTGGACCCCCGTCGGGACAGCCCCTGCTATCGCTGTCTGGTGACCGAGGCGACTGCGGAGGATTTCCCGGATCAAGCTTTGGGCATTCTCGGCGCAGTGGCTGGAGTAATGGGAAGTTTGCAGGCGGTGGAGACCTTGAAAATGCTTTTGGGCCAGGGCTCCGACCTCGACCGCCGGTTGCTGTCCTATGACGCCCTCCGCAGCCGCTTTCAACTGCTGAGCCGGGCAAAGGACCCGAAATGCCCGGTGTGTGGGGGCAACTAGTAGGGTGCCCCGTTATATATAGTGGCCGACTCGTGTCGCACCCGCGCCTTCCGGTGGTGGATATCAGGCACAAGTTGCCTCAGGCTCGGCAGCTGGTCAAGATTTTGCCGTAGGGCGGGCGTCCCGCCCGCCTGTTTTGGGGCCTCTTTGCTGGCGGGCGAGACACCCGCCCTACGGGAGGACGATAAGCTATGTCAAAATCTCAAATTCGCTCAAGGTGACATTCTGAGCGAAGCAAAGAATCTCGCTTTTCAATAACTTGAACTCATCAACTTCATTCAATATTTCAGGAAAAACAGGTTGTTTGATAGCTTCTATTATTCCTGGGACAAGACATTATAGTGAAGCAAATTTGGAAGGAAGGTTTGGTGTCTAAAGACTCAATAAAACCAGTGACCCACCCGGTGGGCCATTTTACGGGAGATGATCCCCTGATCATCGCCGACCGGGCCTTTCGTTCCCGCCTCATGGTGGGCACGGGCAAATTCCCTTCCGCCGAAGCCCTGCGCGCCGCGCTGCAAAACTGCGACGCGGAGATTGTCACGGTGGCCTTGCGGAGGGTGGACCTGTCCCAACCCGAGACGGACAGCATCATGTCGGTCCTGGACCCGGACCGCTACCTGATCCTCCCCAACACCTCGGGCGCCCGCACCGCGGAAGAGGCCCTGCGCCTCTCCCGGATGGCCCGGGCCATGGGGCTGCCGCCCTGGGTCAAGCTCGAGCTCACCCCGGAACCCAAGTATCTCTTGCCCGACCCGGTGGAGACCCTCAAGGCCGCGGAACTGCTGATCAAAGAAGGCTTCGTGGTGCTGCCCTACATCCAGGCCGACCCCGTCCTGGCCAAGCGCCTGGAGGAATTGGGCACGGCCACGGTCATGCCGCTCGGCGCGCCCATCGGCAGCAACCGGGGGGTCAGGACCCGGGACATGATCCGCATTATCATCGAGCAGGCCAAGGTGCCGGTGGTGGTGGACGCGGGGTTAGGCGCCCCTTCCCACGCCGCCGAAGCCATGGAAATGGGCGCCGACGCGGTCCTGGTCAACACCGCGCTGGCCGACGCCACCGACCACGGCCTCATGGCCCGGGCCTTCGCCCTGGCGACGGCCGCCGGCCGCCTGGCCTACCTGGCCGGCCTGGGCCCCGAGCGGGACACGGCCGAGGCTTCTTCACCGCTGACGGGGTTTTT
>CAZLRL010000068.1:0-9660 GCA_964561645.1 uncultured Desulfobacterales bacterium | reverse complement strand
GACTGCCGAGGCCGGTGCAAGTATAGACATTATTTTAAGTACCGGGTGATCCTTTTTGAACTGCCGTAATTCCTTACTCCATTTACAGAGTTCGAACCGAAATGGGGTCATACTACCCGCCGGCCTAGCCACCGTTGGTGCACCAGACCGAGGGGATAGCCCATGATCCATATCTTTCTATTCATTAGTCTCCTGGCTATAGGTGTACCCATTGCATTTGTGCTTGGAGTCGCCTCCCTGCTTTTTTTTGCTTTTGAAGGTGGAAGCCTGATCATTTTCCCCCAAAGAATGTTTGTGGGTATAAATAATTCCGTACTGATGTGTATCCCCTTCTTTATTCTCGCCGGCAACATCATGAATGCAGGCGGGATTACCAAAGAAATCATGGAATTTGCCAAGTGTCTGGTAGGGTGGATCAGGGGAAGCCTTGGCATGGTCAGCATCGTGGCCAGCATGATTTTTGCCGGAATCACCGGGTCTGCGCAGGCGGATGCGGCAGCCATAGGGTCGGTTTTGCTCCCGGCCATGAAAGAGGAGGGATACGATGAAGATTTCTCCGCAGCTCTGGTCACAGCTGCGGGAGTGATTGGACCCATTATTCCTCCAAGCATCATGTTCATTATATATGGTGTTGTAGGCGGAGTTTCGATCGGTGCCCTATTCGCTGGAGGACTCATTCCGGGTGTCATTATCGGATTATCCCTCATGATAATTACCTACTACTATGCCCGGAAAAGAAAATATCCAAAAAGTGAACTACAGTCGGCAAGAAATATCTTGGTTGCGTTTTTAAAGGCCATCCCAGCCCTCATGATGCCAGTCATAATCGTCGGAAGCATTTTGTCAGGCATTGCTACCGCCACAGAGGCTGCGGCAGTTTCTGTATTGTATTCCCTTATAGTTGGTTTCTTTGTCTACAGAAAGCTCAGACTTTCAGACCTCCCAAAAATCATCATGGAATCAGCTAATTTGACGACCAGCATTATGATCATTATTTCAACAGCTATGATATTTGCGTGGTTATTAACTTATGCTAATGTACCGCGGTTATTGACCTCTTACTTATTGTCTATATCCAGCAACAAGTTTCTTTTTCTGTTCTTCGTCAATATCCTTTTCCTTTTTATAGGTACTTGGATGGACCCGACTGCAGCTATGATTGTTTTCGTTCCAGTTCTTCTTCCATCAGCAAACGCCTTTGGGATAGATCCCATTCATTTTGGACTTGTCGTGGCTATTAATCTGGTAGTCGGTCTTGCCACCCCACCTATTGGTTACTTGCTTTACACGATGGTCATAATCAGCGGCGTGAAAGTTGAGAAGCTGTCGCGAGCCCTTTTACCGTTTCTTATAATAGAGGTGCTGGTTTTATTTCTGGTGACATACGTCCCATGGTTCGGTTTGGTTCTTCCCAGGTATTTTGGATATGTGAAGTGAACGCATAAGCCTTACTCAGACTCGTAGATTAAAGGGTTTTTCTCATGAAAAAGAATTTTAGGGCTCACCAGGATTGGAGAACATTCATAAGTGAGGTGGAGACTTGCTCTCCCTCCCAGGTATTAAGGGTTAACCAAGCGATCAGTTCCGCGTATGAGATTACGGCCTTCGTGTCGAACCTGGAGAAAAGAGGGATCACCCCGATTTTCATATTTGAGAATGTTAAGGGAAGCTCAATACCGGTAGTCACCAATCTGCTTGGATCACGGACAAGGGTGGGTATTGCCCTAGGGGTACCGAATGAAAGGCTGCATGGTGAGTATTCCCGAAGGGTATCTACCCCGATACCGGTGAGAAAGGTGAAAAAAACTGCGGCGCCTTTCAGGATACTGGAGGGCAGCCAAATTGACATTTCCGAGTTTCCGGTGCTGACCCATTTTAAGGATGACCCGGCCCCTTATATTACAGCCGGATTAATGGTTGCCAAGGACCCTGATACCGGTGTGACCACCATGGGCTATCACCGTCTCATGGTAAAGGACAAGAACAGGTTCGGGATAAGTTTTCATTCCCGCAAGCGCATGTGGGACTATGCCAGGCGTTCTGAGGAAAGGGGGCAGAACCTGCCTGTGACTTGCACGATGGGAGTACATCCTCTCTTGTCCATGGCTTCGATTGGAGTTTTTCCGAATCACATTGACAAATTTGAAATCGCCGGAGGGCTCTTCGGGGAATCCTTGGAGGTTACAGAGGGGATAAACAGTCCGAACCTGATTCCGGTCCATGCGGAAATCGTCATGGAGGGCGAGGTTCTAGCCGGGGTGCGGGAACCTGAAGGTCCTTTCGGGGAATTCACCGATTATTCCGCCCATAGGAGCACTCAGCACGTTTTTGTCGCCCATACCCTCTATCATCGCCAAAACCCTCTGTTCCAAAGCATTGCTGGAGGGTTGTCGGCCGAGCACTGCCTGTTGATGGCCATACCGAAGGAGACCGATTTGCTCCAGGCGCTATCCAGAACTGTTCCCGGAGTCAAGGCCGTGAACATTCCACTTTCCGGGTGCGGACTTTTTCATGCCTACATATCATTGAAAAAGACGGCTGAGGGCCAGGGCAAACAAGCCATCCTGACCGCCCTGGGCCTGGACCATTGCCTGAAGCTGGTCGTGGTGGTTGACGAAGACGTGGACGTCTATAATGAGACAGAGGTCCTCTGGGCCCTGTCAACAAGGTTCCAGGCGGACCGGGATCTTTTGCAGGTCGAGGGAACGATGGGGGTGATTCTGGACCCTTCGGCGTCGGAACAGGGAGTGACCGCCAGGCTTGGTATGGACGCCACCAAACCCTTACAAGAGCAGGCCATCAGACTGCAGGTCCCGGAAGAAGCGCAATCGTTTGCGGCAAGATTAAGTGAAGAAATACTGGAGCAGGTAAAAAAGAGCTCTTAGCCGAGGCGGAATATAAAACCGAATCCCGCCTGTCGATCGGAAGATTCCAGATGCTTCTAACACCAGAAGAAACTGCAATGCTCAAGGGGAAGATGGGCTACCCTGCTCAGAAGGCTATGGAGATCCTCGTGAGCCTGGGCGAGTGTTATGGCGCCCGGAGGATGATTCCAGTTTCATCAGGGCACCTCCTTTATAGCCTTGGCGGCATCGGCAAGGGGGGCTCCATGTTCATCCAGGAGTTGTACGAGAAGGGGGGCAGGTTCCGCGTATTCTGTGATACCAATCCATCGAACATCGATCTGTCCCATCCTGAACTGGGAGTGCCGGACTGGGTCCTGGAGGAACAAAAAAGACTCGGGAATATGCTTTCTGAAATGGGGGCCTACCTCTCGGACACCTGCACTCCCTATCTGGTTGGGAATGTACCGCGCTGTGGTGAACATGTAGCTTGGAACGAGTCTTCGGCTATCGTCTACGCCAATTCGGTTTTGGGTGCCAGGACCAATCGAGAGGGTGGTCCGAGCGCCATCGCGGCGGCTCTGACCGGCCGAACCCCTGAATACGGCTTCCACCTGCCGCACAACCGTGCCGCGAACTTTAAGATAATTCTGGAGTACCAGTTAAGGGGACTGCATGATTACGGGACGCTGGGGTACCTGATCGGCAGGCGGATTGAGGACAGAACGCCAGTATTGCTGGGATTGCCTCAGAAGGCTACCCCGGACGATCTGAAGATGCTCAGTGCCGGTCTGGCAACTTCGGGGAGCGTGACGATGTTTCACGCGGTTGGAGTGACTCCCGAGGCAGCAAGTGAAAAAGCGGCCTGTGCCGGCCAAAGAATAATGGATTCAGATACTCTGGTCATAGGTGCAAAGGAAATGGGAGAAATGGAGGCTGCCATTTCAACGGCGCTTTCGGATGACCTTGACGTGGTAATTATCGGCTGCCCTCACGCATCGATTGCAGAGATTAGACAGGTTGCCCATTTACTATCAGGGAAGAGGGTCCACTCAAACACGGAACTATGGATCCTTACTTCTAGAATGATCAAAACCTATGCTGTTGCGATGGGCTACAGGCTTGCCATAGAAGAGAGCGGCGCCAAGCTGTTATCCAATACGTGTCCGGTGAGTATTATCCGCGGCGACACAGCTGCTTTACCCCGGGTTGCAGGCACTAACTCCGCCAAGATGGCTTACTACCTGGGTCAACAAGATGTCATGATCCACTACGGATCGCTTTCCCGGTGCATTGCCGCAGCGATAAGCGGCTCGTGGGGGTAGGGGACATGTCTGTCAGGTACATTAGAGCCCACAAAGTGGCCAAGGGAAAAGCTGAAGGTGAGGCGCTGGTGTCCAGACAACCCATCTCTTTTCTCGGCGGAGTCGACGTCGAAAGCGGGCTCATCGTGGAAAAGAACCACGAACTGGAAGGAAAGAGTATCACGGGGAAGATCTTGGTGTTTCCAGTCGGGAAGGGATCGACTCTCGGCAGCTACCGGATCTATGAAATGATGAGAAACAATACCCAGCCTAAAGGAATCATTAATCTGCGGGCGGATCCCGTTATAGCTGTCGGGGCCATCATAGCGAATATTCCGATGGTGGATGATCCCGATCAAAACCCCCTGGAGGCTATTAAGTCGGGAGATCACGTGGAGCTTGATGCCGACAACGGCTTGGTCAAGATTCTTTAAACGCTTGGATCTGAATTTAGGAAAGATGTCACAGTTCCAGGAGAGCGTCGATTTATGCTTCTCAAAAATAAAGTTGCGATCGTTACCGGAGGAGGAACGGGTATAGGAAAGGCCATCGCCCTGGCTTTGTCGAGAGAGGGAGCGGTAACCGTGATTGCAGCCCGCACTTTACAGAGGCTTGACAGTGCCGCGGAAGAAATCAGGAGTGCCGGCGGCCAAGCCGTCGCGGTGCAAACCGACATCACCGATGAAAAGCAGGTCGCCAGGATGGTTGAGGCAGCCTTAAAAGAATATGGCCAGATCGATATCCTCGTCAACAACAGCGGCATCCCCGGCCCTACTCGGAGTGTTGTCGACATGAGCCTGGAGGAATGGAACGAGGTGTTGACCGTCAATCTCACCGGGACGATGCTTTGTTGTAGAGAGGTATTGAAGGCCATGATTCCGCGCAAGAAGGGAAATATCGTGAACGTGGGCTCTCGAGCCGGGGATGCGGGTTATCCAAAGCGGAGCCCCTATTGTGCTTCAAAGTGGGGCCTGGTCGGTTTGACCGAAACTCTGGCAATCGAGGTGGGAGAGTACAACATACGTGTAAACTGTGTCAGTCCAGCAGGTGTCAAGGGAGAGAGGACCGACAGAATCATGCAAGCCAGAGCAGAGGCATCGGGCCTGTCCCTGGACATGGTCACCCAACAGGCCAACAGCAAATATGCGCTCAAAAGAGTGGCTGAACCTGAAGAGGTTGCTGCAGCTGTCGTTTTTCTGGCTTCAGACCTTTCCAGCGCTATTACGGGACACAACCTGGCTGTGAACTGTGGCATCCATCTTCCTTTCTAAGGCTATCCAGGCCTTTTGCACAGACTGATATAACGACTTATCTATATCAAAGGAGGCTACTCGAATTGAAATCCTCGGGAGTTAACAGGAATACCCCTTTGCCACTCTACCAGCAGATTAAGGACTTCATTCTCCATATGATCAGATATTCATGGCCCCCTAATAGCCGTGTGCCTTCCGAACAAGAGTTCGTCAAGGAATGGGGGGTATCCAGAATGACGGTAAACCGCGCCATTCGAGAGTTGGTATCCGAGGGTTATCTGACCCGCATCCAGGGAGTGGGAACGTTTGTTGCCGCACGCAGAGCCAGTTCTGCCCTTATTGAGATCAAGAGCATAGCCAAGGAGATCCAGGAACGAAATGGGGTTCACAGTAGTAAGGTTCTGCTTTTGAGAAGAGAGCCAGCTTCACAAGACCTGGCATTCTCAATGAATCTAGAGCCTGGTGAGTCAGTTTTTCATTCAATCATACTCCATATGGAGGATGGCGTCCCGGTACAATACGAGGACAAATTCGTGAACTCTGCCTTGGCCCCCCAATACCTTGAACAAGACTTCACGTCGATTACCCCAAGTCAGTATCTGTTAGAAGTTGTGCCCCTCACGGAGGCAGAACACATTATCGAAGCCGTAATGCCTGACATGGAGATACGAAAGCTTCTCAAGCTCAAATCTAGGGAGCCTTGTCTCGTACTTCACCGCAGGACCTGGGCCGGTAAGGTCATAGCCACCAGGACGAGGTTTGTTTATCCCGGTCGATATCAGATATTTGGCAGATTTAAGCCGCCACAGGGCTCAAATATGGAAAAATAGCTGTTTAAGTTTTGTGGGTACGCACGGCCTTGTCTCGGTGGATCACCGCGGAAAACAGTGGCGTAATTCACTGACCCCAGACCCGCATAAGGCACATCCGATAGAGCCATCCGTCGTCAGAACCTTCTTTTATGTGACAGGCGTAAAAATTATCTACTCGGTAAGGGGATTATGAAAGAACCTGAACTTTTGAGGAGAGTACCTATGAGCACATCGGGTGCGGAACTTATCATCAAACAACTCCAAATCGGCTCTGGCGGGCCGCGGCCGGTCAGAGCCCCGCGCGGGACCACTCTGCATTGCAAAGGATGGCATCAGGAAGCGGCGCTCCGTATGCTCTGCAACAATCTGGACCCGCAGTGCGGAGAAAAACCCGAAGAACTCATAGTGTACGGTGGTTATGGCAAGGCGGCCAGAAACTGGCCATGTTTTGATGCTCTCGTGTTGTCGCTCCTGTACCTGGAGAATGATGAAACGCTGCTGGTTCAATCCGGCAAGCCGGTTGGAATCCTGAAGACATACAGCCATTCCCCCCGAGTGCTTATCGCCAACTCAAACCTCGTCGGTCACTGGGACAATTGGGAGCATTTTCATGAACTCGACAGAAAGGGCCTGATGATGTATGGACAGATGACGGCGGGGTCGTGGATCTACATCGGAACCCAGGGTATTCTCCAAGGAACCTATGAGACCTTTGCGGCGCTGGCTGAAAAACACTTTGATGGATCCCTGTCGGGCCGCATTGTTCTGACCGCCGGTCTTGGCGGCATGGGAGGCGCCCAGCCGCTGGCTATAACAATGAACGGAGGAGTTGCTCTGTGTGTCGAAGTGGACAGCCAGCGGATTAAACGGAGACTCGATACCGGCTACCTCGATATGTTAGCCGCAGATCTCCATGGAGCCTTAGGAGCAGCGCAGGAGGCAGCGGATCAAAAGAAAGCTCTTTCCATTGGTATCCTCGGAAACGCTGCCGCAATACTCCCCGAGCTGGTCCAGAGGGGATTTGTTCCGGACGTGGTCACAGATCAGACCAGCGCGCACGATGAGCTGAACGGCTATGTGCCCTCAGGATTGCCCTACGAGGAGGCACTGGAGCTTCGCAAGAGTGATCCCAGGAGATACATGGACATGGCCCTCGATTCCATGGCCGCGCACTGCCGGGCCATCTTGGCAATGCAAAAGAGGGGAGCGGTGGCTTTCGACTATGGCAACAATTTGCGCGCCCAAAGTTTGAAGCGAGGAGTGGTGAATGCCATGGATTACCCGGGGTTTGTGCCGGCCTACATAAGGGATCTCTTTTGCCGGGGAGAAGGTCCTTTCCGCTGGGTGGCTCTGTCCGGAGACCCACAAGACATAGCTATCACCGACCAGGCGCTGATGGAGGCGTTTCCCGAGAAGAGACGCCTGGTGCGGTGGCTGCAGATGGCAGCAGAAAGGGTGGTTCATATGGGTCTCCCGGCCAGAATCTGCTGGCTAGGCTATGGTGAGCGCGACCGGGCTGGCAAAATATTTAACGATCTGGTGGCTTCCGGGAGGGTATCTGCTCCCCTAGTCATTGGCCGCGACCATCTTGATTGCGGTTCAGTAGCCTCCCCGTTTCGGGAAACCGAGTCCATGAAAGACGGTTCAGACGCCGTCGCCGACTGGGCTCTGCTCAATTGCATGACGAACGTGGCTTCTGGAGCCAGCTGGGTCTCTTTCCACGACGGCGGGGGAGTAGGGGTTGGGTATGCACTTCACGCCGGCCAAGTTTCAGTGGCTGACGGAACCCCCGAAGCAGAATTAAGGCTCACCACGGTCCTGAGGAACGATCCGGGCACTGGAATCATCCGTCATGCTGATGCGGGCTACGAGCTGGCACAGGAGGTGGCGGCTGAGCGGGGGGTCAAGATCCCCATGATCAACATGTTTCGTAAAGAGTAATCCCTGCGGCATTCAGAGATCTCAGGCAGGAAAGGATGTCCAGTATCATGAGCGAGTCACTTATACAGTGTGTGCCGAACTTCAGTGAGGGTCGTAGGCGCCAAGTTATTGAGGAGATCATTGCGCCTTTTTCCGGGAAGCAGGGATGTTTCCTTCTCGATTATCGGGCGGACCAGGACCACAACCGCCTGGTCGTCACCCTGGTCGGGCAGCCCAAGCCCATACAGGACGCTCTCATTGAAGCCGCGCAAAGAGCCCTAGCGAAAATCGACCTCAACCGACATGAAGGGGCGCATCCAAGGATTGGGGCCATTGACGTCATCCCTTTTATCCCTCTACAGAACATCGACATGAGAGAATGCGTGGAATTGGCCCGCTCATTTGCCCAACGTTTCTATCATGAAACCTCCATCCCGGTCTATTTGTATGAGGAGGCGGCGATAAGACCAGAGCGCCGACAACTGGAGATAATTCGCCAGGGCCAGTACGAGGCCCTAAAGGTAGAAGTCATAGATCCTGCGAGGCATCCTGACGTGGGGAAGCCGAAACTTCATCCGACTGCGGGTGCAACGGTTATCGGGGCGCGAAAGTTTTTGATTGCTTTCAATGTGAATCTCGGCACCGATAATCTCGCCGTGGCCCGAGCGATTGCCAAGGCGGTCCGGGCGTCCAGCGGAGGCTTATGCCACGTCAAGGGCATCGGTCTGGCCCTTGAGGAGCGCGGTTTGACCCAAGTTAGCTTAAATATTGTGGATTTTGAGAAAAATGCCCTCTATCGCATCGTGGAACTTATAAGAATGGAGGCCGAACGTTGGGGCGTACCCGTAATAGAAACGGAGGTCTATGGAATGCTGCCAGCGGACGCCATCCTGGATAGCGCAGCTTATTACCTCCAGATGCATGGCTTCGAACGTCGGCAGGTAATCGAACTAGCCCTTCTGGACCTGCTCGGCAAAGAGGACAAAAAATCGTGAAGCTTAGGACTCTCACTGTTGATAAATTCATCGAAGAAGTCGCCGGGGATTCACCCGCTCCCGGGGGAGGAAGCGTGGCCGCACTGGCGGGCGCGCTTGGTGCGGCCCTGTGCTCAATGGTTGCCCGCCTGACGCTAGGCAAGGAAAAATACTCGGAAGTCTTCCCGGAAATGCGCCAAATGGAGGACTCTTCACATACCTTCACTGTTAAGCTTCTGGAACTGGTCGATTCCGACACAGAAGCTTACGAGGGTGTAATGCGGGCCTTCAAGATGCCTCGCGACAGCGAAGCCGACAAGAAGTTGCGTTCGGAAACCATCCAGTCGGCAAACAAGCACGCCGCCAGTGTTCCTCTGGAGACCCTGCGGGCCCTCAGAAAAGCGGTAGATTTTGCGGAAATGGCCATCAAGAAAGGGAATGAGAACTGCATCTCCGATGCCGGGGTTGGAGTGCAGTTAATCCGTGCGGCCGCGCTGGGCGCGGCATACAACATCCGGATTAATTTGTCGAGCCTAACAGACGATAAATTCTCG
>CAZLRL010000067.1:0-9682 GCA_964561645.1 uncultured Desulfobacterales bacterium | reverse complement strand
TCCCGGACCCGATTCATGGTTTCCCGGCCTTTTCTGCCCTCAGGGGTATTGTCATTTTTCCAGGTTTCACTAAAATACCGCTGGAGGTTTTAAGGTGATTTTTCCCGCCATCAAAGCCCTGGCCCTGGATCTGGGCAACGTCCTGGTCAAAGTGGACCATTACCGTTTTTGCCGCCGTCTGGGCGACCTGGCCGGGCTCACCCCGGAGGAGGTCTATGACCGGGTCTTCGCTTCCAGCCTGGAGCCCGATTATGACACGGGTCTGCTCACCACGGAGGAGTTTTATTTTCGGTTGACAGCCCATTTCGGTGTCAGTCTGCCCTTCTCCCAATTTGCGGCCTGGTGGACTGATATTTTCGAGCCCATGGAAAGGATGGCGGGGCTGGTCAGCCATCTGGCCGCCAGGTACCCGCTGTATCTGATCTCCAACACCAACGCCCTGCACTTTGATTATATCAAGAAAAATTATGCTCTTCTGGAGCACTTTCAAAGCTTCATCCTGTCCTTTGAGGTCGGCAGCCGCAAACCGGAGCCGGGCATTTATCAAGCCCTCATCCAGAAAACAGGCCTCCCCGCGCCCGAGTGCCTCTTCGTCGACGACAAGGCCCCTTTTGTGGAAGCCGCGCACCAACAGGGGTTGACCGCCTGGCAATTTATTTCACCGGAGCGGTTTGCCCAAGACCTCCAGCGCCACTTGCTCTATTAATCCAATACTCCCCTCAGTTTTCTTTTAATGATATCGGTGTCTTCCCCCGAATAGTTAATCCATTTACTTGGTCTTTCAGAAGAATTGCAGAAATTCCGGACAAACGAGCAGGTGGGAACCGCGCGGGATAAGCGGGCCGGGGCGTCCTTGAACCCCTTCCTCATTCTTATTTTAAAGCCCTTTCAAAAAGGCTTGCCGACGGCCTTGTCCAGCCTGGCCTCCACCACCCGGTAGTCAAACAGGGCCCGCACCAGTTCCAAATCGGCCTGGGCGAATCTCACCTGGGCATCGGTGACTTCGATGATGCTGCCCACACCGGCCCGGTAGCGGCCCCAGGCCAGGCGCAAATTTTCCGCGGCCGCCTCCCTGGCCTTGGTTCTGGACTTGATAACTTCCCAGGCGGACTCGAGGTCCTGGTAACGGCTCTCCACTTCCTGGATCACCGTCAGGGTCACGGATTCGGTGTTGGCCTGGGTGGACCTGAGCTGGGCTTTGGCCTGTTTCAAATTGTGGTACTTGCTCAAGCCTTCGAAAATGGGTACGTTCACCGCGGCGCCAATCCACCATTCTTCTTCCAGTTCGTGGCGGCTGCCCTCTGTGCCCCAGGCCGCAAAACTCGAGAAGGAGGGCAGAAAATCAGCCTTGGCGGCCCGAATATTGGCCTTGTCCTGCTGCTGCTGAAAAATCGTCCTTTTGAGGTCCGGCCGCTGCTGGAGGGCTTTGGCCTTTAATTCCTCCAGGGACTGGCGCGTGGGAGTTACCTCCAGGACGTCTTCCACTCCCCGGTACGGCCAGGTCTTGAGGCCCAGCGCGGTCATCAATTCCACCTGCGAAACCGCGGCCAGATTTTTGGCCCGGATCAACTCGGTTTCGGCATTGGCCAGGTTGGATTCCGCAAAGGTGACGTCGATTTTGGCCCTCAGACCCACGTCGTAGAAGGCCAGGGCCTGTTTTAAGAGTTCCTGGTTCTGGCGGACGTTTTCCTGGGCCACCTTGATGGCCCGGCGGGACGCCAGGTAGGAGAAATACGCGGTGCGGGCTGTGAGTACCACCTGCTGCCGACTATTGGAGTAATCTTCCAGAGATTGTTTGTAGCCGGCTTTGGAACCGGCCACCAGGCTGGGGGTCTTGCCGAAGTCCCACAGCAACTGGTTGAATGAAAAACGGTAGACCTCGAAGGTGGTAATTTCCTTTTCCGGGGTGGGAATGGCGGTGACCCCGCTGGCGCCGCCCGGGACCGCGACGGCCGCCTCTCCTGCGGCGCGACGGCTGGAAAAGGCGTTGCCGTAAAACAGGTTGCCGGTAAAACTGGCCTGGGGCAGCAAGGCGCCGCGCTCGACCCCGACCTGTTCCTTGGCGACATTGGCGGCCTCTTTGAACTGGGTCACCTGGGGGTTTTGCTTGAGCGCCAGGTTGATGGCCTCTTCAAGGCCCAGGACTCCGGTGGCCTCCTGAGCTCGCGCCACCCCGGCCAGGGCCGGTAGGGCCACCATCAGGGCCAATAAAATTCTCGGTATATGTCGTTTCATGGTGATTTCGTTTTCCCCCACCGAGCCGGGCAATCTTTCAGGAAGCCCGGGGCTCTTTGAAAACCATGAAAAAATTTACAAGTTATGGAAAGCTTATTTTTCTTGTCATCCTGAACAAAGAATTAGTCGAAAAGACTAGATTCTTCGGTCGCTTCGCTCCCTCGGAATGACAGTATTTCTTACTTCTTCACCTCTATAAATAATCGCTCAAAGCTCCGGCTTGCGTTTATGAACCTCGGTGGCCTGCTCAAAGGCATAAGCCACCTGGAGCACCGCAGGCTCTCCGAAGGTCGGCCCCATGAGCTGCAGCCCGATGGGACGGCCGTCGCGGCTGAAACCGCAGGGCACCGAGATGCCCGGCACCCCCGCCAGATTGGCGGGATTGGTAAAAATATCCGTGAGGTACATGGTCAAGGGGTCGTCCACCTTTTCCCCCAGGCGAAACGCGGGGGTGGGCGCGATGGGGGTGGCCAGTACCGCGCAGGTTGCAAAGGCCTGGTCAAAATCCCGCTTCATCAGGGTGCGCACCTGGGAGGCCTGGCGGTAGTAGGCATCGTAATAACCGGCCGACAGGGTGTAGGTGCCGATCATGATGCGGCGGCGCACTTCGGCCCCGAAACCCTGGGTGCGGGTCTGGGCGTACATTTCCAGGAGGTTGCCGCCCGGAACCCGGAGGCCGTATTTCACCCCGTCGTAGCGGGCCAGGTTCGAGGAAGCCTCGGCCATGGCGATGATGTAATAGGTGGCCACCGCGTATTCGGTGTGGGGCAGGCTCACCTCCACCAGGTCGGCGCCCAGGCCCTCCAGGGTCTTCAGGGCCCCCCGCACCGCACCCTCCACCTCCGGGTCCAGGCCCGCGCCGAAATATTCCCGGGGCACCCCGATTTTGAGGCCCTTGAGGTCGCGGCCCAGGTTCTCCAGGTAGTCCGGCACGGGCTCCGGCACCGCGGTGGAGTCCCGGGGGTCGTGGCCCGCCAGCACGTTCAGCAGCAGGGCCGCGTCCCGGACTTCCTTGGTGACCGGGCCCACCTGGTCCAAAGACGAGGCATAGGCCACCAGGCCGTAGCGGGACACCCGCCCATAGGTGGGTTTGAGCCCCACCACGCCGCAGTGGGACGCAGGCTGGCGGATGGAACCGCCGGTGTCCGAAGCCACCGACGCGGTGCACAGGTCCGCGGCCACCGCCGCGGCGGACCCGCCGCTGCTGCCCCCGGGAATGCAATCCCGCCGCCAGGGGTTGTGCGTGGGCCCGAAACCCGAGTTCTCGGTGGACGAACCCATGGCGAACTCATCCATGTTGGTCTTCCCTAAAAACACCGCGCCGGCCCGGCGCAAACGGGCGCAGACCGTGGCGTCGAAGGGGGGCACGTAATTCTCCAAAATGCGGGAGCCGCAGGTGGTGCGCAAGCCTTGAGTAGCTAAAATGTCCTTGATGGACAGGGGCACCCCCAGCAGCAGGCCGGTTTCGCCCCGGGCCAATCTGGCTTCCGCTTCCCGGGCCTGGTTCAGGGCCCCCTCCTCGTCCACGGTGATGAAGCTGTTGAGCTTGGGGTCCATCGCGCTGATGCGGGCCAAAAACGCCTCCACCGCTTCCACCGGCGAGACCTCCCGCCGGGAAAGCAGGGGGGCGAGTTGGCTGAGGCTCAGGCGGCACAAATCTTCTGACATATCCGACCCCTAAATGATCCTCGGCACCGAGAAGGTGCCCTCTTCGGGAGCCGGAGCATTGGCCAGCCCCTCATCCCGGGACAGGCCCGGCGCCACCTCGTCTTCCCGGAACACGTTAAAAATGGGCACGGGGTGGGCCAGGGGTGGGACGCCGGCGGTCTCCACTTCCTGCAATTTTTTCACGTAGTTTAAAATATCGTTGACTTGGCGGGTGAACAGGTCCACTTCCTCCGGCTTGAGGGTGAGGCGGGCCAGCTCCGCCACATGGAGCACTTCTTCAGGGGTCAGGGCCATGCTTGTTGCTTCCTCCTCACAAATTCATTAGGGGCGTTTGACCTGTTATTATATACCTGCCACCCCCCGGGTTATACAAGAGAAAACCAGACATCCATTGCTGCGGCGTCTCTAAAAAGTAGGATGGTGATTTATCCCTTCTGGGGATTACCAGTTTTATAGGGCGTGCCGGGCACGCCGATGGCGGCGGCCGCGAGCCGCCTGTGCTAATATACAAGGGGCGTGATTCCTCACGCCCTTGCGCCAAGAATGACGCCCCTACGGTTGGTATTCAGGGTAGGGCTTGCGGGTAAGGGCCGTGGCCCCCGAAGGGGCTTTGCAATGATTAACAGGTTAGTATCTGGCGGGCAGGGCCCGCCCTAGATTTTCGGTTCCTGGGGCGCGGTGCGCACCCTACGGGAAATGCCAAAGCAGTCGATCCTGGGGCCATTGGCCCTCTCAATAGCTGGAGAAATCCGGTGGGGCGGGCCTCTGTGCCCGCCGAGACCTTGGGCGGCCAGGGACGGCCGCTCCACCAAAATTTTGGCCGGTTTGAATAACTTTCCATACCGGGAGCTTTGGATCAATTATTTTCCCAAGCAGGAGCTTGGGGCGAGTTCTTAAATCATGCAAAGGCCTGGTGGCACCGGCGTCTCGCCTGTGCGTGGTCGGGGCTGGCGCCCAAAGGGGACTTTTCGCCGACAAAAATAATGGGGCGCGATGCGCACCCTGATCTATTTCCAGCTAAAATCCCATTTTTTTGCCGAAAACCGAAAACTGAAAACCGAAAACCTTGACAAGATTCCGGTAGCACGGGCTTCCAGCCCGTGACCTTGTGGCCACATTTCCCGATGGCGGAGTTTAGACCCCGGAACTAGCTGAATTTGCAGAGATGATTGGAAATCTGTTGAATTCCTGGTTATACTATCTTAAAAAGTGGATTGATGAAAACCTTGCTTGCCAAGCCCGACCCCGACCACTTGAAAGAAATCGCCCGGGACATCCGTCTGGACATCGTGGAGATGCTCTATCGGGCCAACTCCGGGCACGTCGGCGGGTCCCTGTCCGCCACCGATGTCCTGGTGGCCCTGTTTTTCGGCCACATGCATCTGGAGCCCGGCAATGCCTGCTGTCCGGACCGGGACTTTTTCGTCCTCTCCAAGGGGCACGCGGCCCCGGTGCTCTATGCCATCCTGTCCCGCCTGGACTTTTTCCCCCGGGAAGAGCTGGCCACCCTGCGCCAGTTCGGCAGCAACCTGCAGGGCCACCCCGACTCCAAGTGCACCCCCGGCGTGGAGGTGCCCACCGGGTCCCTGGGCCAGGGGCTGTCGGTGGCCAACGGCCTGGCCCTGGCCCTGAAGCTCAAGGGCAGCCGCCAGCGGGTCTATGCCCTGCTGGGGGACGGGGAAATCCAGGAAGGACAGATCTGGGAAGCGGCCATGACCGGGTCCCACTACTCCCTGGACAATCTGACCGCCATACTGGACAGAAACCGCCTGCAGATCGACGGGCGCACCCGGGAAGTTATGAGCGTCGAACCCCTGGCCGCCAAGTGGGAGGCCTTCGGCTGGCATACGGTGGAGGTGGACGGCCATTCCATTCCGGATATTCTGGACACCTTGCAGGCCTGCGCCTCGGTCCAGGGCTCACCCAGCATGATCATCGCCCACACCACCAAGGGCAAAGGGGTGTCCATTTTTGAAGATCAGGTCAAGTTTCACGGGGTGGCCCCGACCACCGAGGAATACCACCAGGCCGTGAAAGAACTTCAGTCCATGTGAGGTCAAATCATTGGGTGCCCTTCCTGAAACTGTGCCTTTTCCCGCCAAAGAGAGCACCAGGGTCGAATACGGCAAGGTCCTGGCCGAGTTGGGGGAACAACATCCGGAAATCGTGGTGCTGGACGCGGATCTGTCCGGTTCCACCCAGACCGCCCGCTTTGCCAAGGTATTTCAGAACCGGTTTTTTAACGTCGGCATCGCGGAGCAGGATATGATGGGCACCGCGGCCGGGCTGGCCCTGGGGGGCATGATCCCCTTTGCCAGCACCTTTGCCATTTTCGCCACCGGGCGGGCCTGGGAGCAGATTCGCCAGACTATTGCCTATGGCAACCTGAATGTTAAAATTGTGGCCAGCCACGGCGGCGTGACGGTGGGGGAAGACGGCGGCTCCCACCAGGCCATCGAGGATCTGGCCCTGATGCGGGTTCTGCCCAACCTGGCGGTAATGGTTCCGGCCGACGGGCCCGAGGCCCGGGCCATGGTGCGCTGGGCCGTCACCTACGAGGGGCCGGTGTATATCCGCACCTCCCGCATCCCCTTTCCGGTGATCCACGACGAGGGCTACACTTTTGAGCTGGGGCGGGGCCATATCCTGCGGGAGGGGGACGACGTCACGCTGGCGGGCCTCGGCCTCATGGTGCACCATTGCCTGGCCGCGGCGGATCTTCTGGCCCAGCAGGGGCTTTCCGCCCGGGTCCTCAACCTCTGCTGTCTCAAGCCCCTGGATTGGGAGCTGGTGGTTGATTCGGCCCGGCGGACGGGGGGCCTGGTGAGCGCGGAAGAACACCTGGCCACCGGCGGCCTGGGGAGCGCCATTAGCGAGGTCTTGTCGGAATTTCACCCTACGCCCCTGCGCCGGGTGGGCCTCCGGGACACTTTTGGTTTGTCGGGCAAACCCGATGACCTGCTCAAGCATTTCGGTCTGACAGCCGAAGATATCATGAGGGCCGCTTTAATAGTTATAGAGCGGAAAAAAAGGCCTTAACGTCACCGGGCCTTATCAGGTCCAATCGATGAGAACATGGAGCGGTAAGACATTGAGATATTTTCAGAACCTTAGTTACAAAAAATTCGGTCTGGGGCTCGGCGCCGTTTTGCTGGTGCTGGGCTGCCTGTCGGCCCTGCTGAGCGCGGAATCAACTTCGGATTACGAGGCCTTGCGCCTGTATACCGAAGCCCTGGATGAGATTTCCCAGAAAGCGGTAACCCAGGTCAAGGATCGGGAGATCTTCGAGGGGTCCCTGCGGGGCATCATGAACTCACTGGACCCCGATTCCTCCTACCTCAACGCCGAAGAATTCGCCCGCTATCAGAAAGGGGATAAATATTCCGAGGCCGAGGCCGGCATGGAGCTGGTTTTCAAGGATAACCTGCTCACCGCGGTGTCGGTCCTGGACGGCGGACCCGCGGACCGGTCCGGATTGAAGGCCGGGGATCATATCCTCAAAATCGACGGCCAGCTTATCCGCAACATCACCACCCAGGAGGGCGTGCGGTACTTCCGGGGGCCGGCGGGCAAGACCTTGAAATTGCAGGTGCTGCGGAACGGCCTGGTCAAACCCCTGGACCTGAGCGTGACCCTGGAACCCCTGGGTCCGCCTCCTCTCGAGGTCAAGAGGCTGGAGGCGGATTATATGTACGTGCGCGTGCCGTATTTCACCGACAATCTCCCCCGGGACCTTTCCCAGGAACTCACCCGGATCGAGAAACTTTCACCCCCGGTCAGAGGAGTAATTCTGGACTTGCGCAACAACGCCCGGGGGACCCTGGAACATGCGGTGCGCACCGCGTCCTTGTTTTTGGGAGACCAGAAGGTAGTCAGCACCAAGGGGCGGCGGCCCGGGTCGGAGCAATCTTACCAGGGCTCCGAGCGGGAGCAGGCCCTCAAATCCCCCCTGCCCATGGTGGTGCTGGTGGACCAGAATACGGCCCGAGCCGCAGAGATCCTGGCCGGGGCCCTGCAGCATTACAACCGGGGCCTGCTGCTGGGCGAAAAGACCTTCGGCCTCTGCGGCCTCACCCAGGTGTTGCCCCTGCAGGACGGCTCCGCCTTGCTGATGACCGTGGCCGACTGTTATACACCCGGAGGTAAAAAAATCGCCGATGAAGGCCTCAAGCCGGACGTCGAGGGCAAAAAATTATCCGAGGACACCGAGCGCCTGACTTCTCCAACCCCGCCGCCGGAACAGGACCCCTGGGTGCAACAAGCCGTGGAGGTGCTTCAGAAAGGAAATTATCCCCGGCTGGTCAACAAGGCTCCTACCTCATGAACCGGGAGTTCAGAGATATTATTGAAAAATCCGGCCTGGTAGCCAGGGCCGTTATCATCTAAAATAAAGCCCCGGGCCGCAGCCGCGGGGCCAGTGGGTTAAAAATATGTTCAAGAATCAGCGTCTAACCTGTAATAGAGTTTTCGGAGGAAACCGCGGCGCCAGGCTCGTGGTCGTTCTTGCCCTGGTGGGCCTGTTTTTCTGGGGCCTGTCCAACGTTCCGGCTCTGGTCACCGCCACCGCGGCGCCCACGCCTCGGGAGGACCCCAGCAGCCTGAGCAAACCTTCGATGTCGATCACCGACGATCAACTCAAGGTTTTCGCTCAGGCCCTGGACGTGGTGGGGCAGGAATATGTGGAGCCCAAGACCACCAAGGATCTGGTTTACGGGGCCATTCAGGGGGCGGTGGGCTCCCTTGATCCCCATTCTTCCTTTATGACCCCGGATGAGTTCAAAGAACTCCAGGTGGAAACCAGGGGCAAGTTCAGCGGCATCGGTATCGAAATTACCTTGAAAAACCGCATCTTGACCGTGGTTTCGCCCATCGAGGGCACCCCGGCTTTTCGGGCCGGCCTCAAAGCCGGGGACCAGATTGTCAAGGTGGACGGCACTCCCACCAAGAACATCTCCCTGACGGACGCGGTCCGGAAGATTCGGGGCCCCAAAGGCTCCCGGGTCAACCTGACCATCAACCGCCAGGAATTCAGCAAGCCCAAGGATTTTTCCATTGTCCGGGATATCATTCCCATCCGCAGCGTCAAAGCCCGGGTCATCGAAGGGGGCTATGGATATATCCGCATAGCCAATTTTCAGGACCAGACCGATCGGGACCTGCGCAATTTCCTGCAAAAAATGCGGCACCAGAAAACTCCGCTCAAAGGGCTCATTCTGGATTTGCGTAACGACCCCGGGGGGCTGTTGGATCAGGCGGTCATGGTGGCGGATGAATTTTTAAGCCACGGTCTCATCGTCAAAACCGAAGGCCGGGATTCCCGGCAGCGCATGCGCTTCAATGCCCGGGCCGGGCACCCCGGCGACCGGGAGCCTTTTCCCCTGATCGTGCTCATCAACGAGGGCAGCGCTTCGGCCTCGGAAATCGTAGCCGGCGCGCTGAAGGACCAGAACCGGGCTGTAGTGGTCGGCACCAAGAGCTTCGGCAAGGGCTCGGTGCAGACCATCATTCCCCTGGCGGACGGCTCGGCCCTGCGCCTGACCACGGCCCTGTATTACACTCCCAGCGGCGTCACCATCCATGAAAAGGGGATTAATCCGGATATCGAGGTCAAGGATACCGAACTCACCAACGGCAAGACCGCGGAGGAACTGCGGGACGAAGCTTTGGATCGCCATATGCGGGGCGAAGGCATCACCGACAAAGCCTGGGACAAGCCCCTCACCGACACTGACTTGAAGCAGGATCCCGTCCTGAAAAAGGCCGTGGAGATCTTGCGCAA
>CAZLRL010000066.1:0-9752 GCA_964561645.1 uncultured Desulfobacterales bacterium | reverse complement strand
GCGCACCTGGGCGCCAAGCTCAGCTTGGCAAAAATATAGGCTAATCATATAGTTGCGGCTCAGGGCAAAGCAGAGCTTTGCGTTCAATGGGGTTCCCAAGCGGGAGCTTGGGAACCAGGATAAACAGCGGAACTTGGGAACCGGCACTTATAGGGCGTGCCGCGCACGCCAGTTTCGGCGGCCAGGGGCCGCCCTATAAAACTGAGATAACAAGAATGCTTCGTCACCATTTGCCTGTTTCCCAAGCGGGAGCTTGGGAACCAGAAACGAGTAATACCAATTTCACTTTTAAATGAAACAAACTTACAAGGTAAGTATTTGATAATCTTTATTTTATTTTACAGAAAACCGAAAACCGAAAACCGAAAACGGTATAATTTGTAGGGGCATGATTTATCACGCCCGCTTGTTGGGCGCAATAAATTGCGCCCCTACGATAAGGTAAGGTGCCCAGACCGGTAGACCGGGCTTCCAGCCCGGTCGGGCACGGGCAGGATGCCCGTGCTACCGGGTTTAATATTCGTTACCTGAGGCGGCGGCCGCGGGCCGCCCTATAAAATTTTTTGAACCACACCCCCCGAACCTTATAAAGGGGAGACTATCGAGATTGGCGAAGGAAAAAAGTGTAGGGTGCGCTCTGCGCACCAGATAGAAATCTCCAACAATCTCCCAAGAGAAGGGGAATTTTTTCTGTCATCCTGAATGAAGAGCAGGATCTAGAAGCAATTGAAAAGAATAGATTCTTCGCTGCGCTCAGAATGACAAAATTCCACAAATCAGAAGTTTTGCAATGGTTCTTAGTCCTAATACGTTAATTTATTGACTAAATATCGGGATATACTTATAAATTCCTTCTAACCCCCCCCTTAAGGAAGGGGGAGAAATTAAAGGTCTTTTTAGGATACCTGACGTTTCCGGATTAGGGGGGCACCAGCCAAAATCGTTCGAAGTCTCTCAAGAAAAGGAGAAATTTTTCCGACTATTCTTCATCTGATTTTTACGGAACGAGGCTTCGCAGCCGAGCCGACAGGAGGAGGCCATGAAAGTCACCTATGACCCGGAAGTGGATGTGCTGCACATCGTCCTGAGCAATGTTCCCATCAAGGCGTCCGACCGCAACCAGCCCGGGGTCATCATCGACTATGACCACGACGGCAATCTCATCGGGTTGGAGATTTTGGAGGCCTCCATGCGGGTGGAAAATCCCCGGGTCCTGGAGTATGCCGTCAGGGCCTGAGGGCCAGACCGGCTCCGGGCGGGCTGGGGTATTTATCTGCCCAACGCCGCCACCAGGAATTGTGGTGGGCGGTGCCCATCCTACAAAAATCCGGCAAAGTTACTAAAATCCAGAATAAATTTGGTTTAAGAAGATGGGGATGTCATGTCCCTCGGACACTTTTTGACCGGACGCTAATTACCCGATAAGAAGATAATCTTTCTGGAGTCTAGAAAGCCCGGGTGTCTTCCCCCCTTCCTTCTTTTCCTGACCCTCCTCCCTCGGGTGCAGTCGTTTTTCCCGGATTGCGCCCCGCCCATTTTTCTTATAAGCTACAGCCAAGGAGAAAAGACCATGAAGTATGGCAGACTTGTCATCATGGCCGCCCTCATTCTGGCCTTGGGCTGCGCCGGGGCACCCCCTGCAGCCACCGGTCCCAGCAGAACCACCGGCAGCGCTGATTTTGCCAAGCTGTGCCGGGCCGTGGGCGCGGAGGGGGACACCATCAGCCGGGAACAATATCTGGCCAAGGCCAAAGATAAAGAAACGGCCGCGGCGCTTTTCGACGCGTGTGACATCAACCGGGACCGCCTGCTTTCTGAAGAAGAAGCCGAGCAGGGGCGTATGGACGAATTAAAGCGGGAAGTCATCCGCCTGACCACCCCCGGCGGTCCTTGAAAGGTGCAGCGTCAGGGGCTTCCATCGGTCATTTTTGCTAGAGAAGCGGCACTCAGACAACCAGACTGGACATTATCGCCGGTAGGCTGCCGGTAGGCTGAGGTAAAGAAAAATGCCCCGCAAGACGATCTTAGCAATGGTGGTGCTGTTGATGCTCCTGTCGGCCTGTGGCGTCGGGGAGCAGACCCCGGCAGCGAATCCGGATCCCAAGCCCAAGCCCAGGTCCAACTCCTATGAAGCTCAGGATTTCAGCCGGCTTCAAGGCATGAAAGGGTTCAGCGCCCAGGCCCTGGATATGCATTTCGCCCTCTATCAGGGATATGTCAAGAACACCAACTTGCTGGCGGAGGAACTGCAAAAGCTGGCGGAGCAGGACCGGACCAAGACCCCGGCCTATGCGGAACTCAAGCGCCGCTTCGGCTGGGAATTCGACGGCATGCGCCTGCATGAGTTGTACTTCGGCAACCTGGGGGGCAAAGAGCCCCTGGCCCCGGACAGCCCGCTGATGAAAATGATAGAGGACAGCTTCGGCAGCTACGACAAATGGGCCGCGGATTTCAAGGCCACGGGGTCCATGCGGGGCATCGGCTGGGTGGTGCTGTACCAAGACCCCCCAAGCGGCCGCCTGGTCAACACCTGGATCAACGAGCACGACCTGGGCCACCTAGCGGGCTGCCGACCTCTGCTGGTCATGGACGTTTTCGAGCACGCGTATATCCCCGACTATGGTCTGCAGCGCGGCGATTATATCCAGGCATTTTTTGACAATATTGACTGGCAGGGGGTGGAGGCTCGACTGGGAAAGTAAGTGTTACAGACGGTCCGGGGAGCTCCCTTTCAAAAGATGGCTGAAAAAGTCAGCTTGAGGGCAGGGTCAGGGTGGCGATCCGTGCCCTTCATTACAATCAATACTATTTGGCACCATCCAGCGGCAGGAGGAGTGTGGAGGAAGGCATGACCGGGGCCCAAGAACCTTTAGAGCCCGAAGGCCAGACATCATCTGAACCCACAAAGCCTGGAACTCCTGAGGAGCCCAGCCCTCCCTGTCCACCTTGTCATGATTTCCAGGATGGTTTTCCCACCCAATTCGCCCGGTTATTCTTCGGAGTTCTCACTCTTCTGGTCCTGTACTATTCGTACGCCATCATTAAACCTTACCTGGTGGATATCTTTCTGGCGCTGGCCATTTTTTTCGTGGCCAAGCCCGTGTATAAGGCCCTTGCCCGCTTGCTTTTCGGGAAGCAAGCCCTGGCCTCGGCTCTTACCTGCCTGATTCTGGCCCTGGTTATTATTATCCCTCTGATTACCCTGGTAAGCATTGTGGCCAGCCAGGCCCTGGAGTTCTCCAGCCAGTTAAGCCAGGGATTAAAAAGCGGCACCTTGGGTCAGTGGATTAACACCAAGATGGGCCTGCTCAAGGACTATGTAGTGCATTTGAATTTGCCGCTGCCACCCGAACAAATCAAGTTCGAAAGTATGGTACAGTCAATACTCAACAGTGCCAGCAGTTTCATTTATACCAATGCCATTGGCGTGCTGTCCGGTTTCACCAATTTTTTCCTTGACCTGTCCCTGATCCTTTTCGTGGCCTTCTTCTTGTTTTTACAGGGGGATGCCTTCATCGGCGAAATCAAGAAACTCTCTCCCCTGTCACCTATAGACAATGAGATGATCATTGCGGAAATGGAAGCCACCATCAAGGCCACCTTGTGGAGCACAGTGGTGGTGGCCTTTATTCAGGGTTCCCTGGGAGGGGTGGGATTTTTCCTGTTCGGGGTGCCGCAGGCCGCGTTCTGGGGGACGGTCATGATCCCGGCCAGTGTTATCCCGGTGATCGGCGCCGCCATTATCTGGGTCCCGGCGGTGGGGTACCTGTTCCTGGAGGGTGCGGTGGCCAAAGGGTTGGGGCTTTTGGTGTTCTGCGGGGTGCTCATCAGCTCGGTGGACAACGTGATAAAACCCATGCTCATGCGGGGCTCCCGCTCCACGCCGACGGTTCTGGTCTTGTTGTCCATCCTGGGAGGCATTTCCTATTTCGGCATGATCGGCTTTATTTTGGGTCCTTTTGTCCTTTCGCTGCTGCTCTCACTGCTCAGCATCTATGAAAAGACAATCCTGATACCTTCGAGGTCCCACGCTGTAACTCCGGTATTGGCTGAGGCACCGGCAAGTAAAAAGCCCATCTCCGAGGAAGGAGATGGGCCCGAAACAGCCAATCAAACTGAAAGTTCGTGATCAGGAAGCTCCCTGCACCTCCTGTTTCACTTCGGAAAGATCCAGCTCCCCCCGAGAGACGGCGCCGTGGCTTTCCAACTGCTCCAGTTCCTGCTGGACCAGATCCCGCTCCAACTGGCGATCTTCGTGGATGAACTGGCAGTATTCCTCAAACAAGTCTTCTTTGAGGGATTGGGAGAACTGGGAGGCTTGATCCAGCTGCTCTTCCAGTCCTAAGATATTGTCCAGGAGATAAAAGTAGATCGAGCGGGCCTCGGACAGGCGGCCGCTTTGGGCCAACCGGTCGGCCTTGGCCTGGGCCCGGCGAAGTTTGTTTTCGGCTCCTTCAGGATCGAGGGAATCCTCGGTCAATTCCTCCACAATGTGGTCGATGGATTCGAGAATTTCCTCCAGACCCTGCTCCTCTTCCTTCAAAACACCCCGAACTTCGGGTACCCGGTCGGCCAGGTCCAGGATGATGTCCACCAAGTCCTTTTTGGAGTATTTTCTTAACCGTTCTTTGAGTTCGCCGCGGTTCAAGAATCTATCGGGCTCGGTTACCCAGGCTAACAGCAAGGCCAGGGCATGGGGACAGATTTGGCCTTCCACTTCCTGGTGGCAAGGGCAGATGCAAGAAAGCTGATCTTGCTTGATGGCGGCCTCCACCACACAGGGTTCCTCATCCCAAACCACCGCCTGCAGGCGATCCGGTAGGCGATAGCCGAAGTGTATTTGATTATTCTGGATCAGCTCTCGGGCCCGGTCTTTGAGTTCCGGCGGAGCAATTTGATCCAGGGTTTTTTCATCCAGATTATCGAAGCGCATAATTAGAAAATGTTCCCAGTCTTTTATATAAAATGTAACACATCGCGGTGGCTAAGCAATCAGTTTTTGTTTTTTTTCGAGCCCTTAGGCAAAAAATTTGTGATTTTCGAAAAAGGTCTGGCTGCGGTGGAACAGGTGGTTCAGGCGGTTTTCCAGGTGCTGACGCTGTTTTTCCAGGGCTGCTCCGCGGTCCTGGGAGCCGATCCACAGGGGCGCGTCCACCAGGAAGGCGATCCGGCCGAATGGCAGGGGCACCTCGAAGCGGTCCCAGGTGTTGAGTGTAATCCGGCGGGTGCTGGCCGAGGCCACGGGAAGGATGGGGATACCGGTCTCCCGGGCCAGATAAAGGACTCCCTTCTGAGCCACGTGGAGGGGACCCCGGGAGCCATCCGCGGCCAGGGTCACGGTATGTCCCTGACGGATTTCGCCGACCAGGTGCTGGAGAGCTTTAAAGCCGCCCTTGGTCCGGGACCCCGGGCAGACCTGATATCCCAGCCCCCGACCTATGTCACCGAAAAACTGGCCGTCCCGACTGGGGCTGACCATGAGGACGATAGCGGGTTTGGCGCGGCAGTAGATGGTGCCGAGATACATGCACCCAAGGATATGGCAGTGCCACAAGGCAAAGACGACGGGGGCCTCGGACTGGAGCAGGGCCTTTCCTTCCCGGTCTCCCTCCAGGGAAGATCTGCTAGTGCCCAAAGAAGCCCGGACGAGGCCCTGGGCCAGAACCGGGGCCAGGCGCCGCCAGGCGGGGTGGTCAAGACGAAGTTTCATGATAAATAAGCGCTGTGGATAAGGGGCCAAGGGTCAAGGCGGACCCGGTCCCTTCCGATTACTTTTTAAATGTCCGGTAATATTTTCAGTTTGCTGGGGGCGACTTTCCTGGGGCTAAGGTCCTTGCGGAGCTGGCCTCACTTTTTGGACTCCTTGGACTCCAGGCGCTCCAGAATTTTCGGAGTGTAGAGCTCGTGCTCCTCCAGGAGGGGGGACATCTTTCGCATGAGTCCCAGCTTCATAACCAGGAAATTGAGACGGCGCATTTGCTGGAGCTTTTCGGCCTCGTCGGGCAGGGAGGCCACCAGGTCCTGGAGCCGGATGACTTCCTTGCGCATCTCCAGTTCCGGCGGCAGGCAATCGGCCATTTTCATGATTTTATAAGCCATGCGGAGTTCCGGCGGGACGTGGCTGTCATCCTCCAGCTTGAGGGGCTGGCCCTTGCCCACCAGATCATCGAACTGACCCGCTTCTATGGCTTCCAAAATCCGGTTTTCCGCCAGGCGGATAAAAAAATCCATAATATTTAATGATGCCGCCGCTTGCGGGCCCGTTCCAGTTCCCGCTGTTCCTCCCGACGACGGATGGTCTCCCGTTTATCGAACTTCTTTTTGCCTTTGGCCAACCCTAATTCTACCTTGGCGTGCTCATTTTTAAAATAGAGTTTGAGGGGAATCAGGGTATAGCCCCGTTCGGTGAGCTTGCCCAAAAGGCGCTTCATTTCCCGCCGGTGCAGGAGCAGCTTGCGGGGGCGGGTAGGTTCGTGGTTTTCCGCCGACGCGTGGGGATAGGGGCTGATGTGCGCGTTTAGCAAGAAAACCTCCCCATCCCGAAAGCGAGCGAAGGCATCCTCGATATTGGCCTTTCCCATCCGGAGGGACTTCACTTCGGTGCCTTTGAGGACCAGACCGGCCTCGTAGAGGTCGTCGATGTGGTACTCGAAGTAGGCCTTGCGATTGCGGCAGACGAGTTTGATGCGATCAGTGGTCATGGTAAGGAAGCGCCGGCCAGGGCCGCACCGAAGCGGAAAATTTCCGGGAAACGGCAGCTCATCTCCTGCACGGCAAAAGCATTGATTTCATCTACGGTTACCATATCAAGAACCTGGTGGGCCATCTCCTGAGCCTCCTTATAGTTTATCAGACGGATCACCCGTTTGACCATAGGAATGGACATGTGATTCATAGAGAGTTCATCCACTCCCAGACCCAGGAGGATGGCGAGGTAGAGGGGATCGCCCGCCATTTCCCCGCACACGGCCACCGGAATTTCCTGGGCCCGGCCGGCTTCCACCACCTGCAGGATCATACGGAGCACCGCGGGATGCAGGGGCTGATACAGACCGGAGACCTGCTTATTGCCCCGGTCGATGGCCAGGGCGTATTGGATGAGGTCGTTGGTGCCGATGCTGAAAAAATCCGCTTCCTGGGCCAACAGGGACGCCAGGGTCACCGCGGCCGGGACCTCGATCATGGCGCCCACCGGCAGCTGGGGGTCGAAACTCTGTCCTTCGCGTCGCAGCTCCTCCTTAACCTCCTGCAGCAGCCGCCGGCCTTCCCGCATTTCCTGAATGCTGGAAACCAGGGGGAACATTATCCGAACCTGGCCGTGGGCCGAGGCCCGCAGGATGGCCTTGAGCTGAATCCGGAAAATTCCCAGTTCCTTGAGGCAAAAACGGATGGCCCGGAGCCCCAGAGCCGGGTTCATTTCCTGGGGGTATTCCAGGGAGGAGAGGAATTTGTCGCCGCCGATGTCCAGGGTGCGGATGGTGACCTGGCGGGGCCGCATGGCCTCCACCACTTGTTTGTAGTCCCGAAAAAGTTCCTCCTCCGTGGGGAGCTGACGCTGACGGAGATAGAGGAATTCGGTGCGATACAGACCCACGCCGTCGGCGCCGGACTTCAAGGCCAACTGCACCTCTTCGGGAAGTTCAATATTGGCCAGGATGCGGGTGGGGTGGTTATCCAGGGTGTAAGCGGCAAAAGTGCAAAACTGGGCTACCTCGGCCTTGAACGCGGCGAATTCCACCTGCCGCCGACGGTATTTATCCAGCAGCTCAGGGTCGGGATTCAGAATGACCCGGCCCAACAAGCCGTCGATGATCACATCATCCCCGGGCTTGATCTCCCAGGTGGCGTTGTCCAGGCCCACTACCGCGGGAATTTCCAGGGCCTGGGCCATGATGGCGGTGTGGGAGGTTTTGCCGCCCCGCTCGGTGACGAACCCCACCACCTTGGAGTCGGCCATCTGGGTGGTCTCCGCGGGAGAAAGATCATGGGCCACGATGATAACGGGCTCCTGAGTGTCGAACAGGCGGGTGGAGGTTTTGCCGGTGAGGTTGCCCACCAGACGGCGGTACACGGATTCCACGTCCGCCAGGCGGCCCCTGATGTAAGGGTCTTCGATGCGGCGGAACAGGTCCTTGATTTTTTCAAAGGCGCGGTACAGGGCCCACTCGGCGTTGAGGCGCTCCTCCCGAATGAGCCGGAAGGGCTCTTCGCACAGCATCTGGTCCTTGAGGATGAGGAGATGAAGTTCGATGAGGTGGGCGTGTTCCGGAGATTCGGCGGAGATTTCCTGATACAGACGGGTCAGATCCTCATGGGCCTGGTCCATGGCGGCTTGCAGGCGACCTATTTCCGCGGCTTGCTCCTCTTCGGTAAACAGGAGGCGAAAGCTGCCTTTAACCTCGCCCATCTCACTCAACACCCAGGCGCGGCCGATAACGATGCCGGGTGAGGCGGCAATACCCTGAAGAGAATGATTTTTTCCGGTCATGGTTCGTCAAATTTTCTGGCAAAGAGGCGGCATACAGACAAAACGGCCTCACTGGCTTCAGGGCCCGTGGCCTTCAGGACCAGGCGGGTTCCCTGAGGACAGTCCAGGGCGAGAATAGCCAGCAAATCACAGGCATTGACCTGCAGGCCGTCTTTTTCCAACACCAGGTCAGCCTGGAATTGCTGGGCCAGGTTGGTGATTTTCATGGCCGGCCGGGCATGCAGCCCCAGGCGGTTTTCCACCCAGAGTTCTTGTACTACTGCCGGCAGGGCAAATTTTTCTTCAGGCATATGGTATCGACATGATGGCCGATAAAATTAGGGAACTGGGGGTTTTACCGGCTCAAAGCCCATGCTCCGGGGTGTCTGGGCTCCGCCTCCTCTCCCAATGCCTCTTCCCCAAATACATGGGATGCAATTCATGGCGACCTTAAGGGCTTGACGAATCAAGCCGCCATACGAAGCGGGAACACAGGCTTCCAGCCTGCGGAAAAACAGGCAAGATGCCTGTTCTCCCGGTTTTGAGGTTCGGCAAAAGAACTGGAAACAAAGGTCAGTCAAGGACCATGGAACGCATGGCCTCAGTTCCGGGATTTTCTTTCCTTACTATTACTAATGAACTATTTATTTTATCACAGAGAGGAAAAATTTGGTTTTCCCAGGCTGGCTTTTTTAGTTCAGGGCAAACGCTTCTGATCTTTGAGCTCCAGATAGGTCTGATACACCCGCCGCCGGGAGATGTTCAACTCTTTGGCCACCTGATCGGTCAGGCGGCGCCCGGATAACCCGGTCTTCCGGGCGGTTTCCAGGAGATGCGCGGCCAGGTCCACCTCCACCTCTGGGGGCTTTTCAGGACAGGAGAGGACCAGGGTGCATTCCCCCTTGATCTCCCGGTCGGCTATCCGGGCCGCGATTTCAGACAGCGGTCCCCGCCAGGCTTCTTCGAACATCTTGGTCAGCTCCCGCACCACCAGGATCTGCCGATCCGCGCAATATGTGGTCATGTCCGCCAGGGTGCCGGCCAGGCGTTGGGGCGCTTCGTAGAGAATCAGGACCCGGGGCTCCGGGGCCAGGGCTTCAAAAAATTCCCGGCGCTTGCCGGCCTTGCGGGGGGGAAAGCCCAGGAAGGTGACATCTCCCGGAAAGCCGCTCATGGACAGGGCCGTGACCCCGGCGGCCGGACCTGGAACGGCCTCCACCTTGAGACCCGCGTTCCAGACCTGGGCTACCAGTTGCGTGCCCGGGTCGGAGAAGCCCGGGGTCCC
>CAZLRL010000065.1:0-9755 GCA_964561645.1 uncultured Desulfobacterales bacterium | reverse complement strand
GAAAGCGGAGCATCCCCAGGCCGAGCCGAAAGCGGAGCATCCCCAGGCCGAGCCGAAAGCGGAGCATCCCCAGGCCGAGCCGGGGAAGCCGGAGCATCCTAAGTCAGAACACCCCAAGTAAGGTCCAAGTTTTTGACTGCGGCCTATTAGCTCACGCAAGGAATTTCTATGAACTGGCGAATGATCATTTCAACCGTGGGAGTTTGCCTGCTGTTGGCGGGTGGGGGCTGGCTGCCTGGACCGGGCGCACCGGGGGCGTTGGCCCAGTCCCCCCCGAAGCCGGCAACTAAGGATATAGAGGCCGGCATCGAGAAGCACATCGAGGAGCAGGTCCGCCGGGGAGGAGGATATTTCAAGCTTACCTTCCGCGGCCAGGAACTCCGTCTGAAGCTGGTTCGGGTCCACACCGAATACCTGTCGAAGCTGGGCCCTGGCCGCTATTTCGCCTGCGTGGACCTGGCGGACGTCAGCGGCGACGTGTATGACGTGGATTTCTTTCTGGCCGGGGAGCCGGGCGCAATGAAGGTCACCGAAACCATCGTCCACAAGCTCAACGGCCAGCCTTTTTATGCCTGGGAGCAAAAAAGTGACGGCACCTGGCAGCGCCTCCCCCTGAAAGAGGCTTCAGAAGGGCACCTGGGCGTGATCCGAGAGCGCGACCAATTCGAATTTTTCTACCGAGCCACCCTGCCTGAAATAACCGCGACCGCCCGCATGTGGGTTCCTTTGGCCACCACTGACCCCTTCCAGACCGTGGAGGTGAAATCCATCCAGGCTCCGGGGACACAAAGCGTATTGGAAGACAGGGAACATGGCAACAAGGTCCTGTTCCTTGAGCTTGGTCCGGAGGACAGCGGCAAAAATCTTGAGATCCGCTATCAGGTACAGCGTCGGGAGAAGGCCGCCTATGCCGCGCCCCCGGCGCCCGAGCCGGAAAGATACTTGAATCCGGAGCGTCTGGTGCCGATGACTGAGGATTTCCGGCAGATCGCCGCACAAGTCGTCAAGGGCAAGACAGGCGACCTGGTGCGGGCCCGGGCGCTCTACGACCATGTCATCGACCGCATGCGCTACGCCAAGTACGGCGACGGCTGGGGCAAGGGCGACGCGGTCTATGCCTGCAACGCCCGCACCGGCAACTGCACGGATTTCCACTCCTACTTCATCGCCCTGGCCAGGTCGGTCGGCATCCCGGCGCGCTTCGCCATCGGCGCCTCCATCCCTTCGGAGCGGAACGAGGGGGGGATCGACGGCTATCACTGCTGGGCGGAGTTCTTTGCCGACGGCAAGTGGTGGCCCGTGGACATCAGTGAGGGCAACAAGTATTCCAATCTGGCGACCTATTACTTCGGCCGCCATCCGGCCAACCGCGTCGAACTCAGCCGCGGCCGCGACCTGGTCGTGGAACCCGGGCCCGATTCCGGTCCGATAAACTTCCTGGCCTACCCCGTCTTGGAAATAAACGGCAAGCCGGTAAAAACTGCGGTGGAGTTCTCCTTTCAAAGAAACGGCAGCATGTGAGAGAATCTGTACCTGACATTCATTTCAAGATTACCGATCGAGGCAGGAGGGAGAACCATGCCGCCGACCGCACAAGTGGCTCCGGGACATTTTCCAACCCTTTACAAGACCATTGAAGTTGAAGGACTCGAGATCTTCTATCGTGAAGCGGGCCCGGAAACCGCGCCCTCGATTATCTTACTCCACGGGTTCCCCACTTCATCGCATATGTTCCGTAACCTGATCCCGGCTCTGTCGGACAAGTTCCACGTGGTGGCCCCGGATTATCCCGGGTACGGATATAGTTCGATGCCCACAGTTGACAAGTTCGACTATACCTTCGACCGCATTGCCGAAATAATCGATGCCTTCATTGGGAAGCTGGGACTCAAGAAATACAGCTTATACCTGTTCGATTACGGCGCCCCTGTGGGGTTTCGCATTGCCGCAAAACATCCTGAAAGAGTGGAGACGCTGATTGTCCAGAACGGCAATGCCTACGATGAGGGTCTGCTTGACTTCTGGAAGCCGATTAAAGCCTATTGGAAGGATAAGACCGAAGAGAATGCCAAGGTGCTGAGAAACAGCCTGCTTACCATTGAAGCTACCAAATGGCAGTACACCAACGGTGTTCGAAATCCCGAGACCATCGCTCCCGATAACTGGGTCCACGACCAATACCTGATGGAGCGGCCTGGCAATAAGGACATCCAGCTTCAGCTCTTTTACGATTACCGCTCCAACCCCCCGCTCTATCCCCAGTGGCAAGCCTATTTCCGGGAGCAGCAACCGCCGATGTTGATCGCATGGGGTAAGAACGACTACATTTTTCCTGCAGAAGGGGCCTTTCCCTATAAACGCGACCTGAAGAATATCGAATTTCACTTGCTTGATACAGGACACTTTGCCCTGGAAGAGGATGGAGACCTGGTCGCCAGCCTTATACGAGATTTTTTGAAGAAGAATATCGCCGGTTAGCACTGCTAAGTTAAGGGAAATTAGGGACAGACGGTATTTCCCCAGGAAAGCTTAAGAAACCTTTGTCCCTAATCTGTATGAGTTTTTACCCTGCTTGCGGCCCCGGCTTTTTAGGAGGTCACGGGGTAACGGACGCAAAAGGCGGCCGGCAATTTTCTCCAGCCTGGCAATAAAAGCCTTGTTTCCCAGGGGGCGGCCGATATGGTGTGCTGGCGGATGGGTCCAAAATGCTGGGGACCGGTACACCTGGTTTCTTGCGAGATGGAAAAGAATGCTTATTTTTTCTTAGACTTTTTCTATGGTAAAAATAAGCTATGCGTCAGATAGAATTTCTGGAGCCGCCCAGGCCTGTCCTGTTCCAGGGAAATTACCCATTTTGGGGTTTTTTTTTGGGAGCCTTATCCGGGGTTTTGGTGGGGCACCCGCTATTTATGGTGATCTATGTCTTTCATGAATACCTCTATCAAGAGGGTCCTCTATCTTTTACCCAGGCCATTCTTCACAGTTTCTCTTTCCAAGCCTGGCCTTTAACTCTTTTTTTCGGCCTCTCTGGTGCTCTGTTTGGCACCGTTTTGGGTTGGGTTTACAGCCTCCTAAAAGAAAGTCGGCTTCACGAGGAATTTTTACGAAAAGAATTTGAACTGCAAGTAGCCAGCTTGAGGCATCATTACAAAAACTTGGCCATTGGCATTAAGGGGCTCTCCCGTCGAGTGAAGAACAAGCTTGGAAATCTAGATGAAGTTTTAGAAGGAATCTGCGCCAAACGGGATGATTGCCCTGGTTTTCAGGAATATTCTAAAGAATTCGAGAAGTTAGAAAATCATATTGTCACCCTGGACAGTGCCGCCAGAGATCTGGAAGATACGTTAACCAAGGAATTGCAATTGTTGCGGGCTCTGGCCAGCGATTGTTTGATTCTGGTCCCCCAAGACCTTTATTCAGTTCTGGTATCTTCACTCCAAACACTCTTGGCACTACGTTTCCAGGAACAAGAGATAAAGGTGGAAATTAATGGTCGGCCTTGGGAGGAGTGCCGGGAAACCTTACCCTTTCAATTTGAGCCTTATGCCACAGAGGTTGTCTTACAAAATATCCTCAGCAACGCCATGAAATATGGTAATCACATTCAGATTCGCGTTCTGGATCAGGCAGGCCAGGTTCAAGTCGAAGTGGAAGACAATGGTCCGGGTCTCGAGTTGGAAAAACTCAAATCCGAACTACAAAGTACATTTGCCAGTAAGAAAGCTGAGAGCACTCATTTGGGGTTGAGCGTGTCATTGTATTTGTTAGCTAAGTGCGGCGGACGCTTGGGAACATCAAGTGAAACGGGAAAAGGTGCAACTTTTTATATCTTCTTACCTAAATGATGTTCTATTTTAAGTACTTATAGTCTGCAGTTTATGGCATCAACCGAGAATTCGGGTGTCGTCTGACCCAGGAGCCCCAGCGGGTGTCTTCATGAGGCAAAAGCGGCAGCAGCCTCTGGAAATATTTGCCCTGAATCCCACGGAGACCATCTTTTTCAGGAAACCAGAGAGTCCCGGTTTCTCTGTCGTACAGGACAAAGGTGCGCTTATAGGTCCAGCCTGACGGGACCAAGGTGAGGGTTTGGCTGTCGATGACGCGGCTGTACACAGCCGCCAGGTCCGCCAGCGGTCAGTAGGCTACGGCAATAGGCGTGGCGCCTATGCTGCTGTTGGCGATCTCATGGCGGCTGAGGCGCGGGATGGAGTAGGCCCGGGCCTGAGATCCCTCCGCCACGCCGATTACCCGGAGATCAGGCGGGACAGCCGCCGGGGGTTGGCGCAACAGCGAGTCGTCCAGGGGCGTGAAGGCGTCCCTTCCCAGGCCGAACTCAAAGTGCTCCGGCTGAAACCCCAGGGAGCGGGCCTGGGTGATGTCCCAACGCTCTCCCGTCCTATCCACGATATAGGTCTTGCCTCCCTCTTTAATCATCTGGGCGCGAGGAACAATTTGCGCCCAACTGTAAAGCGGCCCTGTAAGTATTAGGGCGGCGAGCAGCAAGATCTGAAGGCCCTTAATTTTTACCAACTGCTTTTGCCTCATGGCCCATACTCCTTTCAGATCAGGAATGTGATTGCCGAAATGTTTCATGCTGCTTATAATTTAACAATGGTGAGGATATTTGTTTCATGTTTTTACCCTCGCACCGGAAACCTTCCACCATTTATATGCCATAATTTTAATTACTTGGTTTTGGTTGCTGCCGCTTCAGATTGTAATCTTGCTATTGACAATAAAATTTAACCGTAGAATTACCGCGATCTCACACAGGATATATGAAAGAGCAATTAACCGTGTCAATAGGGAAACAAATATCTTACGGCTTAATAATATGGATATTATTGAGTCTTTTTACTGGTATAATTATTGTCAACCTCTTCAAAATTCAACAATCTTTTTTAATCTCATTTTTAGAAAATCGAATACACAATGATTTAGGAATCGTTAAATTGGATATTCTCTCTGAAATGAAAGACATCAAATCTGATCTCCTTTATATCTCTGATTTTTATCCGATGAAAGAATTGTTGAATACCGGACAAAAGGAGGCCATCGAAAAAGAATTCCTGTTATTATCAAGTATGAAAATGAAATACGACCAAATAAGATTTTTAGATGATACGGGAATGGAAATCGTCCGAATTAACTATAATCGAGAAACACCTTCTGTTGTAGCTGCAAATAAACTCCAAAATAAGGCTGATCGATATTATTTTAAAGATACTATGTCTCTGTCTCAAAAGGAAGTATTTGTTTCCCCCTTGGATTTAAACGTTGAAGATGGTGAAATAGAACAACCGTTGAAGCCTGTAATACGTTTTGGCACCCCGGTCTATGACAACGAGGGGCGGAAGAGAGGTATCGTTTTGCTGAATTATCTGGCGTCAAACCTCCTCGCAAAGATCCGAGAGGATATGATGCTCTTGAACCGAGATGGATACTGGCTCCACGGCGGAGATCCTCAAGATAGGTGGGGCTTTATGTATGGAAATGACCGCACCTTCGCCATCCGGTTTCCATCTCTATGGAAAAAGATACTTCTAAAGGATGAGGGGAAAGGATACACAAATAACACGTTTTTTTCATATGTTACGGTTTACCCTCCTGTTGCTTTATATTCAAGGATAGGTTCCACTCGAACTCAGGACCAGAATCTGAAGCATGACCAGGAAAAACAGTATTTTTGGAAACTGGCAGTATTGCTGTCTGATCCAGAGAAGGCTTCGGGCATAAAAGCCTTACGTCGAGATCTTCTCAATCTTTTTTCAATCCTTACTATTTTTTATTTTTTTTTGGCCATTTTTGTGTCGCGGACTTTTCTCTACCGGCGGCTTGCAGTTCGCAAATTGAGGGTTAGGGAACAAGAGTTGTCAGTCTCGAATCAAGAGCTAAAAAATGCACTTTCAGAGGTAAGGAAACAGACGGAAGCCAGGCTGCTTCAAGCTGAGCGTTTGGCCGCGGTAGGCAGCACCGTCACCCATATTGCTCACGAAATCAAGAACCCATTGGTGGTCATCGGGGGGTTTGCCCAACAGCTCCTCAAAGCTCCAGATCTGGATGAGAAGTCCCGCCAGAAGCTTGGCATCATTACCAAGGAGGTGGGCCACCTCGAAACCATGGTGGCGGAGATGCGGGATTTTGTGCGTCTCCCGGAAACCCAGAAAATCATGGGAAATATTGACCCCTTGTTGGACGAAACCTTGGAGTTTTTTCAGGATATCCTCCAAGAGCGCCATATTCAGGTGCGCCGCCTAGATGAAGTCCCGCTGCCGCCGCTCAGCTTTGACCCCGAGCAGGTACGGCAAGTTCTCATCAATCTCATTAAAAACGCCATGGAAGCCATGCCCGAGGGTGGAACTCTCACCGTCGCCACCCGGATCAAGGGCCCTAATTTGGAGATTAGCATTCAGGATACCGGCGAAGGCATCAGCCCCGAGGTCATGGCCAATATCTTCCAACCATTTTACACCACCAAGCAGAAAGGCACCGGTTTGGGCCTGCCCATCTGCCAGTTCATCATAGAAAAACAGCACCGCGGCTGCATCGAGGCGGAAAGCACCCCGGGGCAGGGGGCCACTTTTGCCATCCAGCTCCCCCTGAAAGAGGAAACCTGATCGCTATCCCCTCTCTATGAGTGACGGCTCAGTCTGAAGGTCCCACTTTCCAATACATCCCAGGGGAAGAATAATAGCGTCACTTTACGATGAAGAAACCTATCTGTTCAAGAAGCGTGCGAAAAAGCTTCCCTGAAAATGATATAGAGGATTTTGACCCCGGCCCCCAGGGCTCCCCGCCAGGTGCCGGATATTTTGGATTGGCCGAGGCGACGCCGGTAGCTCACCGGCGCTTCCATGACCCTGAGGCCGCGCCGGACGGCTTTGACCTGCATCTCCACCGTCCAGCCGTAATTTCGGTCCTCCATGTTCAAGGCCAGCAGCGACCGATGACGGATGGCCCGAAAAGGGCCCAGATCGGTATAGCGTTGGCCCCAGAAAAGTTGCATGAGCCGGCAGGCCAGCCAGTTGCCGAACCGGGCCTGGGGCGTCAAAGCCCCGGATTCCCTGGCCCCCAGCACCCGGGAACCGATTACCAGGTCAGCCTGACCCTGGATAAGGGAGTCCACCAGGAGGGTCATCTCCGGGGGCACGTCGCTGCCGTCGCCATCCATGAACACCACAATGTCCGGAACAGTCAACGCGGCGATTCCCGCCAGGCAAGCCGCGCCGTAGCCTCGCTGGGGCTCCCTGATGACCCGCGCCCCCGCCTCTCTGGCAATGGCGGCTGTACCGTCGGTGGAGCCGTTATCCACCACGATGACGTCGTCCACCCAGGCCGGGATGGCCGCCACCACCCCGCGGATGGCCATTTCTTCGTTCAGGGCGGGGATGATCACCGCCACTTTGGACCCTTCTCTCACCGTTTTCAGCTCCTCTCTGGAACCCTGCGGCTGGACCACCATTCCCACGCCAGCAGCATCCACACCGGCAGGTATTCCAGCCAGACGATGCCGTAATCAAATACTTCCACCTGTCCCCGGGCCAGAAAGAAATACCTCAAATAATACAGGGGCAGCAGGGCCGTCAGGAGGAGGAGCGAGGTTCGGGCGCGGATGGCCAACAAGGGGATGAGTCCCACATAATACCAGGGGAACTGGGCCGGGCTTAAGAGAAACAGAGCCGCCAGGGCCCACAAGCATCTTTGGCATAAATCGAGCCCTTCAGTTATAGGCTTCCGGCACAGCCACAGCAGCAAGGCCGCCAGCAGGGCCATAACCAGCCAGCGGGCCAGCCGCGGCCCCGCCTCAGCCGATAGGCCGACACCCTGGAGAACGGCCGAGGTTCCCCAGGTAATGAGCTTGAACAAGGCGTCATTCATCTCCCAGCGACTGCCGTAAGCCAGCAGACCGGAATGTTCCCCCCCGGCGGCGGGGTACATGGGCCAAAAAATCAAGCCCAGCGCCAGGACGAAAAGACCCAGGCCCAGACCCAGACGCCAGGGATGGCCGGTGAGGGGCCGAATTATTAGGGGAAGCAGGATCAGGGGCCAGATCTTAATTCCGATGGCCCCGGCCAGGGGCAGGAGCGCGGCCACCATCCAGCCGCTGAGGGTTAACAGTATGGACCCGAGAACAAAAGGCAAAATCAGGACATCCAGGTGCCCACCATTCATGACCTCTTTCACCAGCAAGGGATTCCACCAGTAAATAGCCAGAGAGGACCAGGGCAGGTTTAAGGTGCGCAAGATGAGGGCCAACAGGACCAGGGCGGCCGCATCGCCCATCAGGAGGACCAGACGCCAGGCGGTTAAGCTGAAGGGGGCCAGCCAATGGGCCAGTGCGAAGGCGCCCTGGGCCAGAGGGGGATAAATGGTGGTCAGATGGGGGTGATTGATACGACCGACAATCTCCCTTGAGGCCGCGGCCAGCTGCCGGAGGGCCTCGGGGGGCGGGTCGGTTGCGCCCGGATCCCCTAAAAATGCTTGCGGCGCATGGACATAAGGATTATAACCCCGGGCCACTACGGCGCCGTCCCAGAGATAGCGGTAAAAATCATCCTCCAGGATGGGGGTGGAAAACAGCATCAGGACCCGCAGAGCCGCGCCGACCAGGAGTATCCAGACGAGCACCGAACTCGCCGAGGAGCCCTGAGACCGGCACACTCGCAGCAGGTAAACGGCGCCGGCCAGAACTTCGACGCCTACCAAAACCAAGTACACCGCAGGTCCCGGCTGGGCGCCGTATCCCAAATGGGGGGAGAGGCCCAAGAGAACCAGGTGCAGGCCCACCAACACCAAGCCTGCCACGATCCAGGCCCGGGATGGCCATCTCCCGCCCGAACCGGAAGAAATCCAGCCTGTCACTGTTCGTTCAGGGACCAGTCATAATCCAGGTAAGTAATGGTATAGCTTCCCTTAAGCAGATAATCCCGGTCACTGGAGGCGAGGTACCGGGAGACAAAATTGAGCACCGCCCGTTCCTCCTGGCTGAATCCCGTAAAAGCTTTGTCGGTGCCGTAGTTCTTGACGAAATCGCCTCCGAACCACTTAAAAATGGAGGAAAGATAAACTTTCCCCTGGCCGCGGTCGAGGCGAAACTTCTTGGGGTCGGCCAGGAAAATCCGGGCTTGGTCATTCAGTTGCCGGTCCAGTTTAGCGCCCTCATACGGTTCGGTCCTCAGCGGCGGGCAGCCCATGGCCGCGCACACCAAAGCCAGGTGAATCCGGGGTTCGTTAAATTTCTGCCGTAAAACGCTGTGTTCTATCTCATCCAGGGTCATTTTTTCCCCCATGACGGGAAAACGCAGGGTATCCCATACTCCCGGTATTTGCCGGATGCTGTTCCGGGGGTAGACAAACCCCTTGAAGAAGGAAGCGCGGATGGGATAGTGGTCGATGATGGCCTTCAAAGTTAGAACATTGTAAGCATTGATCCACCAGGCGATTTTCTCCTGGTCGTCCCATTTCTGGTAGGTTTCCTGAGGCAGATCCGCCAAAGTAGTTAGAAAAGAGTTCAAGCGCTGCGGGTTTGCCTTTAAGCCCCGGTAATTAACCATGCCCTGTTGATTCACGTAGGTGGTCAATACTGCCCCATAGTCTTCATAAAGTCGGCTTGCCGCCTGAGCCTGGCCCGAAAAGAAGCTGCCCAGCATGGTTCCCAGCAGAGCCAGGCCAAGGCCAATTTTAATTTTCTGGATATTTCCCATGTCAACCCCCTTTCAACCGGTAAGACTATCCCGCCAATATTTAGGACTGAA
>CAZLRL010000064.1:0-9759 GCA_964561645.1 uncultured Desulfobacterales bacterium | reverse complement strand
CTACGCCGCCACCGGGGCCGATGTGCAGACCGTGGTGGTGGAGGGCAAGGTCCTGGTGCAGGACCGGCAGCTTTTGGCCTTCGATCTCCCGGAGACCCTGGCGAAGGCCCGGGAACTGGCCCGGAAGGTCAAAAAGAATTTTGCGGACCGCGGGCAGGGTCAACAGTGATCAGTGATCAGTGATCAGTGATCAGTAATCAGTGATCAGTGATCAGTGGTTGGGTTTACAGTGGTCAGGGACTGACGGCTGGTAAGAAAGGGGTTAGTGTTTCGAACATTAATTCAGTCCCCAAGCAAATCCGGTTAAGCCAAAAATGTAGCCGCGAGGCTAAGCCTGCGCCTGCACTCCCTGCTCTCCCTCTGTGTGGGCGCTTGGTGATAAATCGGACTTGAGGCCCGAAAAAAAAGGTGGGCAGTGCCCACCCTACGAAATTGTTCGGAAGGGTAAAAGAGAATTTTTGTAACGTAGTAACAGTGAGCAAAAAATTTTTTTTACAGAAAACAGAAAACAGAAAACCCCCCTCAACTACGCGCAATAATGACCACTCCCACGCAGGTGACAAAGATGCCCACCATCCGGGTGACGGTGACATGCTCCCCCAAAAGATGCCAGGCCAGGATGGCGGTGAACACATAGCTCAGGCTGATCATGGGGTAGGCAAAACTTACCTCCGCTTTGGCCAGCACGATGAGCCAGACCAGAAAGGCCAGCCCATAGCAGCTCAGGCCTAAAATGACGAAGGGATTGGTGGCGGCCTTCAAAAAAACCGAGGGGAGGGTGGGTATGGAAATGGCAAAGTTTTCCAACTTTGACATCCCGAATTTCAGTGAGAGCTGACCCGCAACATTCAAACAGACGTCAATCAGGATCAGCACCAGTACCAGGTAATTGACCATGGCCACATCCTTATCACAGTGGATTAAAGAACTATAACGGCTGATTTTGCCAAAAGAACAGGCTGAGGCGGAATTTTCCCCTCCCGGCTGCCTACTTCCTTCCCTCCACCCGCCTGATGATAAAATCCTGCCATTCCTGCCACTGGGCCGACCACTGGGGCATTTCGTCGCTCAGGTTCCCCAGGGGCACTTCGGCCCGGGCGCTGGCCGCGTGGCCCCCCGCGGAGCCCAGCTTGCCGAAGGCCTTGTTGGCCAGCCGGCCGGCGTTTTTGCCCAGCCCGTCGTTGCGAAAAATGACGATGAGCTTGTCCTCGTAAATCCCCCCCACAATGGTCCAGCCCACTTCTTCCACCCGCAGGAAAAAATCCGCCAGGATCACCATGATGTCCGGTGTGGGCACCTCGCCCAGGAAGGTGTACAGGCGGTTGCCGTGATGGTGGTAGTGCTTCAACCCCGCCTGAAAATAAGTGAGCATCTTCAAGGTTAGTTCCGCGAACTCCAGACGGCGCACCAGGGGCTTGCGGGTGAAGCCGAACAGGTAATGAAAGGCCCGCACATCCGCTTCGATGGCCGGGCGCTCGAAATTATTGGTGTCGGTCTTGATGGCATAGTACAGCGCGGTGGCCAGCTTCAGGGAAGGTTTGATGCGCGCCGCCCGCAGGTACTCGGTCATCATGGACGCGGTGGCGCCGTATTTGGGCCGAATATCCACCACCGTGGCCTGGCTGTCTTCCAGATGCGGATGGTGATCGATGATCAAATCATAGGTATGCCCGGCAAAGTTCGGATGGTGGGCCGGCTGGGAATCCACAATGGCCGTGCGGTTGAACTTCTCGAAATCCACCTGGTCGTAGGCCACCACGGGGATGCTCAGCAGGCGCACCATGCGTTCGTTCTGGGGGCGGGTGATGGGCCGGATGTGGGCAATGGTGATGCTCAGCAGGCGGCGCCACAAGAGGCGCTTCAAGGCCCAGGCGCTGGCCAGGGAGTCGGGATCGGCGTCGATGAGGATGAGGAGACGATCCTCATGCGCGAAAAGATTATACACCCGCTGCAGGACCTGCCGCATAATCAGCCTATTTTATTCCAAAGCCCCGTAACTGGCAAACAGCAACCACTTTTTTAACGAAGTTCGGCAAAAATCGCAAGAATTAAGTTTTTGTCTAACATGCCGATAAAAATAACGAAACTGAGTGTGCCTGGATATTGATGGGGAAAGGAGGTGCCGGGACAAAACCCATCAGGCGGCTCAGTCTGCATGGATGCAGTTCGGTAAAATCAAGGAGGATTGATTTATGTCATTGGTTATTAACCACAACCTGATGGCCATGAGTGCCGCCAGGTACCTCGGCATTTCCTACGACCGCCTCTCCAACTCGGTTTCCCGCTTAGCTTCCGGTTTGCGCATTAATTCTGCTGCTGATGACGCCGCCGGTCTGGCCATTCGGGAAATGATGCGTACCGACATCCGGGTCTTAAACCAGGGGGTGCGCAACGCCAACGACGCTCTGTCCATGATCCAAACCGCGGACGGGGCCCTGTCGGTTATTGACGAAAAACTCACCCGCATGAAAGAGCTGGCGGAACAGGCGGCCACGGGTACCTACACCGCGGCCCAGCGTCTCATCATGGACAGTGAATACCAGGCCATGGCCTCGGAAATCACCCGAATCGCCTCGGCCACCGACTTCAACGGCGTCAAACTCCTGGACGGCAGCCTCTCCGGCACCGCCAACCAGATGAAGATCCACTTCGGCACCGGCAACAGCTCCGCGGAAGACTACTACTACATCAACATCAACTCCGCCACGGCCTCGGCCCTGGGCGTGGGCCAGGCCATCGCCGCGGGCACCGCGGGCTACACCATCAGTACCCAATCCGCGGCCCAGTTGGCCCTGGAGGCCCTTGACAGCGCCATCTCGGACAAAGACAACATCCGGGCCAACCTCGGCGCTCTGGCCAACCGGTTGTCCAATACCGTCTCCAACCTGACCATTCAGGCCGAGAACCTCCAGGCCGCTGAATCCCGGATTTCCGACGTGGACGTGGCCACCGAGATGACGGAGTTCACCCGCAACCAAATTCTCACCCAGGCTGCCGTAGCCATGCTGGCCCAAGCCAACTCCTTACCGCAGCTGGCTCTCACCCTTATCGGCGGCTAAGGTTCACATTTTGCCGGAGCGGGGAGGCAACTTCTTCCCCGCTCCGCCTCCCGGTTGGCCCTCTCCTGGCCAATAAGCTGAAATTATTAGTGAAATTATCTGGTACATGCTTTGCAAAGCTGTAGTGCGAACCATATTACACTCACTGGCAAAAGGGAAAGTGTGGCGGGCATTTCACCCGCAGTTCTTTTACTTAACTTTGAACTTTGAACCTTGAATTTTGAACTGAAATTATGACAGACGGCATTTCAGGCCTTTCGGTGAGCACTTACTACGAGCCTGCGGTAACCTTTACCGGTCTGGGCTCCGGGGTCGACAGCGCCAGCATCATCGATAAGTTGGTGGAGGTGGAATCCAGCCAGATCAACCGCCTCGAGGCCTGGCGGGATGAATGGACGGCAAAGATTGCCGCCTTGCAGGAGCTGGATACCAAGCTTTCGGAACTGCGCACCACCGCCGGCGCCATGGATACCCTGGCGAAATTTGCCGCCAAAAATGCCGGTGTCAGCGACAGCACGGTCTTGAGCGCCACGGCCGCAGCCTCCGCCACCGCAGGCACCCACCAGGTGCTGGTCAACCAGCTGGCCCAAAACGAAGTGGAAGTGCACGCCGGGCTCGCGGCCGGCGACACGGTGGTGAATTCCAGCGGCGCCAACCAAGTCTTCGCGTTCAGTTATGCCGGCGGCGCCGCGGTGTCCATCAGCGTGCCGGACGGCACCACCCTCACGGAACTGGCCGCACTGATCAACACCAGCGGCGCCAACCCGGGGGTGACCGCCACCGTCCTGGACATGGGCGACAGCTATACCACCGATCGCTACCGCCTGATGATCACCGGCAACAGCACGGGCAGCGCCAATACCATCACCATTGACGACGGCCTCACCACCCTGGACGGCACCGGCGGCACGGTGGATTTCACCAGCACCACCTTCACGGAAACCCAGACGGCCCAGAATGCCGAAATCCGCCTGGACGGCTATCCTCCCAGCGGCTGGATCGAACGCTCCAGCAACACCGTCTCGGACTTGATCTCCGGGGTGACCCTGTCCCTGCTGTCCACCTCGGCCAGCCCGGTCCAGGTGACGGTAACCGAAGATACCTCGTCCTGGCTGGAAGAGATCACTTCTCTGGTGGAGGCCTACAACGACGCGGTGGCCTATATCCAGGAGCAGACCAAGTACGATGCCGCCACCGGTGAAGCCGGCGTGCTCTTCGGCAACTACGGCCTGCAGATTGTCAAAAGCGAACTCTCGGCCATCGCCACGGGCAACGCCCCCGGTTTCCAGGACCCCGAGGACCCCTACCTCAACCTGGCCCAGATCGGCATCACCACCGACGCCGATGAAACCAGCGACACCTTCGGCCAGTTGCTGATAGATACGACCACCCTGTCCGCGGCCTTGAGCGCCGACCCGGCGGGCGTGGCCGGCCTGTTTTCCGCCTATTTTGTGGGCGTGAGCGACGACGCCAGCGGCAATATCACTTACCACAGCTCCCTGCCCGGCATCACCGAACCCGGGACTTATGAAGTGGAAGCCACGGTGTCGGGAGGAGCGCTGGTGAGCGGCACCATTAACGGCCACGCCGCCACCGTGGACGGCGACACCCTCACCGGGACCAGCGGCTACCCGGAGTACGGCCTGGCCGTGCGGGTGAACCTGGTGGACGCCACCTACACCGGCACGGTGCGCCTCAAACTCGGGGTCAACGGCCAGTTCTCCGAAAAGCTGGATGACCTGCTCAGCGCCACCGGCGGACCGGTGAACATCCTCATCGACAATTACGAGGAAATCGTCGAGAACATCGATGCAAAGATCGCCTTCGAGCAGCGTCGGGTGGATGCTTACCGTCAGCGCCTCGTCCAACAGTTCAGCCGCCTGGAAGCGGTGCTGGCCCAACTCAACGAGCAATCCAATTACCTGGCCAGCCAGATCCAGAAATTGGGCTTTACCAACGACGATTCGTAACCGATGTTTGTATTGATGGGGTGTCGAACTGAAGTAATGGCAAAACCTTAACCGCGGGACGGTAATAACTTTGACAGTAAATTGGCGTTCATTGTGGCAACAACAAAACCAACTAACTTTCTCTTCACCCTAACCCTCCTCTGCCGAGGAGAGAAAGGATAAAGGCAGGAATGACCTGCTCCCTCTCCCCCCTCGCGGGGGGAGAGGACTGGGATGAGGGGGGTAAAAAATGAAACAAACTTGCAATTTAACTAATTGATAATTTTATTTCTTTTTACAGAAAACCGAAAACAGAAAACAGAAAACGGTATGTAGGGTGGGCACCGCCCACCAAAATTCGGGAACCACGGCGCGAGGTTAATGCCTCGCTACCACAGCATCAAGAACCATAAAGGAGGGGTAAGGGTCCATGAAACAGCAGTTAGCACAGCAGCAGTATGTCACCACCCAGGTCGGCACCGCCGACCGCCTCCAGCTGGTGATCATGCTTTACGACGGCGCCATTTCCTTTTTGGGCCAGGCCAAGGAAAAGATGGCGGCCCGGGACGCGGCCGGCAAAGGACTGCTCATCGGACGGGCCCTGGACATCATCGCGGAATTGAACGCCAGCCTCAATTTCCAGGCCGGCCAGGAGTTGGCCACCAATCTCTTCCACCTCTACAATTTTATGACCGGCCACCTGACCAAGGCCAACCAAAACTGGGATCTGGCGGCTCTGGACGAGGTTGTGGCCATGCTGACCCAATTGCGGGAGGCCTGGATGGAGGTGGCCCAGCGGTCCCGGCGGGGGGAGGTGGAGGAAAACGGCGAAGCCGTGGATGCCACCCCCCGGCGCAACCTGGGCTCCCTGCGGGTGTAGCGGGTCCCAATCAAGGGTTATAAAACGACACCAGGGAAGACCTCGGGAGCCTTCCCTGGAAAAAAACCGTCTCGTCGCCGAAATTATAAAGCCAACAGGTTCTTCCGCATGGTCCCGGTCATATCATAGATCTTTTTAACCTCGGCCTGCTGATAATTGTTGGCCCTCAGTTCATTCATGGCCTTTTCCAGGTCGGGGATGCCATCGCTCAGGGCCTTGATTCCCGCTTCCTGCTTTAATTCCGGGCTTAAATCCTCCCCATAGGACTTGAAATAGCTGATCAGGTCCTGATTGTCCAACAGCTTGGCCCCCTTGTCGCTGTATTTGCCATTCACCGACTGGGCGGCAATATAAAACCCTTCCAAGCCTCCTGAGATCATGGCCAGCGCGGCCAGGCCCTTTTTATTCTTCTCATTGAGCTCGTTGATCACCCCGTCCTTGAATTCATACAGCGACAGCCCCAACTTATCCCACTGTTTTTTCTCGGCCATCGCCGTGATTTTCTGGCATCTTCCCATGAGCGCCTCGGAAATCCCCAACTGCTTGCCCAACTCCTGAGCCTGGCCGGCATATTTCTGGAAACTCTCCTTATCCTTCTTGGCGATGCTGGCCAGGGCGTCGGCCACCACGGCCCCAAAATTCAAGGCCGCCTGATAATCTTTGTCCGTCTTGCCCGCCGTGGTATCAGGCAACAGCACCGGCACCTTGGCCTGATTCAAGTTGGTGAGCAGGTCAATCTCCAGGGAGTCGCACAACTTGGGGTTTATACAAATATTTTCTTTCAGCGGACCCGCCTCCCCGGTCTGCGGCGCGGCTTCTCCTTTGACCTGCCCGTATTGTTCGGCTTCCGGTTTCGTCTGGGCCAGGGCCACCCTGAAATAATAGAAGGTAAAGGACAGCATCACCACAACGGCTAACAACATGGAGAAAATCTTTTTGGACATTTTTTGTCTCCCTATCAAATTCAGATAATTCGGCTGGCGGTTCATCTTTCGTCAAGAAGCCTGGTTGCTTAATAAGCAAAGATTCTCAGGAAGCCCCGGTTGTTGTACCTGATGTAAGACCTGGAGCTGGACTTGCAGCCTCCGGTAGTGGCAAACAAATGATAGGTCTTGACAATGCCTCCCGGGCCTCCCGTATGAATCCTGATGATCATCTTGCCCCGGCCATCAGCCCAGTGTCTCCTGGAATTACCCGGAGCTAATCTCCAGCTGCGAAAACCGGTACAATTTTCCCCTGCTCTGGTGCACCATTCGGCATTGTAATTAATATATTTATTGGTGTCGTTCACCAGACAAACATAAAATCTGGATTGGGGCACGGAGGGAACTGCGGTGAGGACAATGAGGATCATGGCCGCAAAAACGACACCGATCACTTTAAACAAGGATCTCTTGTTCATAGTTCGTTCCTTTCCATATGGTAAATTCAGGATTGGTAAGAAATTGGTGGGATGGAAAATTGTCCGCTAACATAATGAACCTGAAATCAACGGGTGTGATTGAACTCGGTAAGAATCCGAATTACTGGCAGTGATCGTAAGCTGCTGCGGCTCTAAAAGAATTTTATGCTGGGTTTGTTCTTAGGTCGGTCCCTCCTTAGCGCCAGGAATTATTTGAGGTTCCTCGGTGACAAAATCTTGCGCCCCCAGCTTTTCCCTCAAATTGATAGTAAATTAAGTACCCCTCCTGACCGTGTCAATATTGCTTGTACATTTTAATGATCATAATAATGTAACTTCTTAGTTCACGGTTCTTTTTGCTTTTTTCTTTTTTCCGCTTACCGACTCCGGCCCCGCCAGAATAGGCCTTCCCACCCTCCGGGCCATAGCCTGGAGCATGCCCCGGTAAACCCAATGGTGAATCGGTTCCAGCGCGTACCAGTACAGGATGCCCCCCAGGCCCCGGGGCAGGAAGCGGGCCACCTGCCGCAGTTCCGTGTGGCCCTCCGGGGTTTCCGTCAGGGTAAACTCCAGGATGGCCTCGCCAGGCAGTTTCATCTCCGCCAACAACTGCAGGCGCTGCGGCGGCTCCACCTCCAGGACCCGCCAGAAATCCACCGCGTCCCCGGGCCTGAGCTCCTCCGGATGCCGCCGCCCGCCCCGAAAGCCGATGCCCCCCGCCACACGGTCCGCCCAGGCCCTGAGCTTCCACAGACGGGTGCCGAAATAATAGCCGCTTCCCCCGCCGATCCGGGCGATGGTGGGCCAGACCTCATCCGGCGCCGCGGCCAGCACCACCTTGAACCCGCAGGTGAGAATGGTGCCCCCGGCATACTCGCTGTCGCCGCAGTGCAGCCACTCGGGGGGCAGCGCCGCGCCTGCGTCCATCCAGCAGGTGTCCACCACCTGCTGCCGGATTTTTTGCAGGGCCAGGCGGATGGTTTCCCGGCAGGTGAGCAGTTCCTGGGGAATGATCTCCCGGATGCGGTTTTCCTGGCAGACCACCGGATTGCGCAGGCCCGCGGCCAGGGGCTGGGCGATGGCCGCAGGCACCGGAGTGACCAGGTGGATCCAGTAGGAGCTCAGCTTCGGGGTCAGAACCGGCACCGGCACGATGAGACGGCGGCGCAGGCCCGCTTCCTCGGCATAAATGTCAAACAGTTGGCGATAAGCCAGCACGTCCGGCCCGCCGATGTCGAAGGTCTGCCCCTTGACCTCCTCGTGTTCCAGGCACCCCTGGAGGTAGTTGAGCACATTGGTGATGGCGATGGGCTGCACCGGATTGTGGACCCAGCGGGGCGTGATCATCACCGGCAGGCGCTCCACCAGGTAGCGCATGATTTCAAAGGACGCGCTCCCCGACCCCAGGATCATGGCGGCCCGGAGAAACGTGGCGGGCACGGCCCCGGACTGCAGAATCTCGGCCACCTCATAGCGGGAGCGCAGGTGCTCGCTCAGATCAGGGTCGCCGGCCGCGCCCAGTCCGCCCAGGTAAATGAGGCGGTCCAGCCCCGCGGCCGCGGCCGCCCGGGCCATATTTTCCGCGCCCCGGCGGTCGGTCTCGCTGTAGCTCCCCGGTTCGGCCAGCATGGAGTGGACCAGGTAAAACGCGGCCCAGCACCCTTCGGCGGCCCGGGCCATGGAGTCGTAATCCAGGACGTCCCCCTGGGCCAACTCCACCTTGGGGTGGCCGCCCCAGGGCCGGCCCTTGAGCTTGGCCGCGGAGCGCCCCAGGGCCCGGACCCGGTACCCGGCATTCAGGAGTTGGGGAACCAGACGGCCACCCACATAACCGGTGGCCCCGGTGACTAACACGGGCTTGTCTTTGGGATCCATGATGTTCTCTTTTCGGTCTTGGTGAAATGAAGTTAATCAGTGCAGAAATAAGAGGCAAGGAAAAAGGCAGAAGAAATGGGGCTTTTGAAACAATTTTGAGGGGCGGGCCCTGGGACCGGGGGCCCGATGGCACAGGCATCCCGCCTGCACTCCCTTCCCCTTTTCCCCCTCAAGTTATTGATATTGAGGCTCCGAGTTATGAATCACGGCCCCTTGTCCGGGGGGCAATAGTAGAATACATTGGAGGCTCTTGCAAAAGTCATTTTTGTCATCCTGAGCGAAGCGAAGGATCTAGATTCTTCGGTCGCCTACGGCTCCCTCAGAATGACAGCTAGGTGATATTTGCAAGAGGCTCATTGGGGTTGATTTTCTTGCTCTAAGTTTCAAATGGTGCTCCAGGAAAAAGTCATGTAGGGTGGGCCCCGCCCACCATCCTCATGTAGGGCGGGCTCGGCCCGCCATTATTATTTGCACCGATCACCTTTTTTATTCCCTCTCCCTTGAGGGAGAAGGAATAAAAGGATGATCAAGGAGGTTCTTGCAAAAAGTCGTGTTTGTCACCCTGAGCGAAGCGAAGGGTCTAGATTCTTCGGT